>CBDUQH010000200.1:0-1537 GCA_965369335.1 uncultured bacterium | reverse complement strand
GCAGGAGACTTGCTATCGGGAATGGAGTTTCCTGGAGTGTTTTTGGAAGCTGATTTGGACATTGAAGGTAGAGGTTTAAAAGTGATTTCAAATCATTTTATTTGGAGTAAACACCCTGAAGTGACTCAAGAGCAAGTTGAAGCTGCAAATAAATTAAAGGCTATTTTGGATGGATATGATGAGTTTGTGCTTGGAGGAGATTTTAATGTTACTGACAAGAGTGAAGTGTATGAGATTGTAAGTGAAGGTATGGTTGATGATAGACCTCAAGGATTAAAAAGAAGTTTACATCCGAAAATTCATTTAGTTGGTACAAGTAAAGAGTTGGCAGTTGATTTTGTGTTTCACAAAGGAGATCAAATAAAAAAGGTTTGGAGTGATGTGGAGGAAGTGCCAATTTCGGATCATTTGCCGGTGGTGGTTGAATACGAATTGACCTAATTGTTTTAATTTCTAATTTACCTAAATCTGTATGTTGATAGTATGATACTGGAATGACAAGAAAATATGGATGTGTGGCTGTGGGAGGAACTTTTGATCGACTGCATGAAGGTCATGAGAAGTTGTTGCAATTGGCATTTGAGGTGGGTGATTTGGTTGTGGTTGGAGTAACTAGTGACGGGTTTGTTGAAAGTAAGGATTTGGCAAATCTGATACTTCCCTACTCTGTAAGGTTAGAAAGATTAAGAAATTGGGCCGCTAAAAAAGGTTGGGTAAATGATTATGAGTTGGTGGAGATTAATGATGTGTATGGTGTAACCTTGAGTGATAAAAGAATTGAAGCATTGGTGGTGAGTCAGGAGACTTTGGATGGGGCTGAAAAAGTTAACAGGGAAAGGCTAAATAGAGGAATGAAAAAATTACCAATTGAGGTGGTTGGGGTAGTTTATGACAAAATAGGTAGAAAGATTTCTTCAACTTTGGTTAGAAGTGGCAGAATTGGACGTGATGGTGAAGTGTATGGGCGAGTGTTTAAACAGGACTGGGTGTTAACTGATAAAAAACGAAAAGTTTTGGAAAACCCTATGGGAGTAATAGTTAAATCTCCTAAAAAAGGCAGTTTGGTGGGGGTTGTGGGAGATATAAGTCTGGAGAGCTTTGTTAAAAATGATTGGGCATTTGATTATGGGGTGTTTGATGGCAAAAATAGAAGAATTAAATCTAAAAGTAATGTGAAGGTAGATTTTGATTACCAAGTCACTAATCCAAAAGGGATGATTCGAAGTGAGACAGTGGATGTTGTTAAAAAGATGTTAAGAGAGCCAAAAGGGATGTTAAAGATTAGGGGTGAAGAAGATTTATTAGTACTGCCTTTGATACTGCTAATGCCTTTGGAAAGTTTTGTCTATTATGGTCAACCGGGAGTGGGTTTGGTTGAGGTTTGGGTAAACGAGCAATCTAAAAAGAAGTGGTATGAGTTTGTGAAAAGAAAATTTTGAGAATGAATTGAGAAAGCGATAGAGATTTGAGATAGAGTGAAGTAGGCTTAGTTTTTGGTTGAGTTGGTGGTAAAATTTGTAGAGATAAGAGATAAGAG
>CBDUQH010000199.1:0-1581 GCA_965369335.1 uncultured bacterium | reverse complement strand
GTGCTGGAAGGTTTTGGGTTGGTATCGACAGAGGCGGTGATGATAGCGATGTTGCTGGGGGTGGTTTGGTTGGTGAAGGAAAAGAAGTATGTTTGGGCAGGATTGTTGTTGGGGATGGGGGTGTGGGTGAGGCTGATTTTTGTGGCAGCGATGATTGGGCTTGGGATTGTATTGGCAAGAAAGAAAATGTTTCAAAAACTGATACAAGTGTGGTGTGTGTTTGTTGTTCCTGTGCTGGGGCTAATGGTTTTTAATCAATTGAGTTTTGGAGATAGTTTGGTTCAGATTGCTAGTTATCCTGAAGTTGGTAGGGCAAATGTAGCTGTAGTTCAACTTGGGACTGATGTGTTAAGAGCGATTGATTGGGGTTGGTATAGGATCTTGATGTCAGGACTAGTGTATTTGGGAGGGTTTGTGTGGTTGTGGATTAAAGTGGTGAATAAGTTTAGAAAAAAAAAGTTGAAATGGAGAGTGGTCGACGAGTATTTGATATGCTCTTCTTTGATGATGAGTTTGTTTGTGTTTTCAGTTGGGCCAACGCCATTTTTGGAAGAATTTTCTAGGTTCTTGATTCCAGTGTTTGTCTATTTGGGAGTGTTTTTGACTAGATTGGGGTTTGAAGTAAAGGTGAAGTGGGTGTTGGTTGGGGTGAGTCTGTTAGTGGTTTTGCTGTAGGGTTTGGGCAAGCAAAGGAGCGATGGAGATGATTTCTAGTTTTGGGAAGGTTTTTTGTTGGGAAACGGGGTAGGTGTCGGTGGTGATTAAGTGGTCGATGAGGCTATCTTGGAGCTGTTGAGGTGAATCTTGAGCTAGAAGAGCGTGGGTGATGCAGTCGGTGTATGAGAGTAGGCCTAAGTGTTTGAGTTGTTGGCTGGCGGCTATACGTGTAGAGCCAGTCGAGACAAAATCGTCTACAGCGATGCCATGTTTGTCTTTGACGTCGCCAGATTTTAGATTGAGGGTGACTTCTCCGGTATGGGTGTCACGGGTTTTGTCGAAGTAGCAGACTGGAAGGTTGAGTTGTTGGGCTATTTTTTCTGATAGTGCTTGCGATCCTTTGTCGACAGATATGATGATGTGGTTGTCTAGTGATTGAGACTCGAATCGTTGGATAAATAGAGGTAAAGCTGAGATTTCTAGAGTGGGGATGGAAAAGTAGTCGAGGGATTTTTTGGAGTGAATATCGACGGTAATTAGTTGGTCGATACCGACTGATTCGATGATTCTAGCGATAACGTGGACAGAGATAGGTTCGCCAGTCCTGAAAGATTTATCTTGGGGTGAGTATCCCAGCCAAGGGATTAGGGCAATTCTTTTTTTAGCCCCTAAGTGTTTGGCGGCGTCGGCAAGAAGACTAAATTCGATGATGTGTTCGTCAACTGGATCTGAAAAGGACTGGAGAATGACTACTGTTTGGTCTTTTAGGTCTGATTTGACCCAAATTCTTTTTTCTCCGTTGGGAAACTTGCTGATTTCTACCTGCGCGAGAGGAGCGTCTAGGTGTTGACTGATCTTTTGAGCTAAAGGCTGATTGGATTGTCCGGAGAGAATTATCATGGGGATATTATATATGGTTAAAAC
>CBDUQH010000198.1:0-1582 GCA_965369335.1 uncultured bacterium | reverse complement strand
GAATAGGGGCAGTGAATATATGATAAATTTTGTTTCTTGAGTGTCAATAGGCAGTTTGTGTCTAGCGGTAGTCTGGGGATGTGTATTTGATACCTACAAGGTTGACGTGTGTGATTTTTATCACAAGGGTGATTGTAACATAATCTTGCGAATTCTAAATAATGAATCTTGGTGATAATTTTTTGTGACTACTACTGGCAAAGGCGAGACCAAGGTATTCGCTCGCACCACCAAGGTTTTGCGGGAGGTTGTGGTGAAGGAGATGGTACGGGTGATGGAGAAAAAGTTGGGGTTGGTGAAGGAGTAGGGACTAATGTTGGAGTAGGTGATGGTGATGGGGTTGGAGTGGGTGATGGAGTAGGTGGCTGGTTGGAAAATGCTTTTTGTGCATCAATCAATCCGTGTTGCCAGTCGTTTCCAGTGCCTGGAATTGGGTTGGCGGTTGATTGGATGTTGTCTCTTATCTGATGGTTGGTTAGGTTGGTGTCTGAAGCAAACAAGAGTGCTGCTAGTCCAGAAACATGGGGAGTTGCCATGCTAGTTCCACTCATATATAAATATTGACCATCTAGGTGTGTGGATAAGATGAATTCTCCTGGTGCAGCCACGTCTACCCATGTTCCGTGGTTTGAAAAGGTTGATTTTGTGAGTGACTGGTCAACTGAAGCGGTGGCTATGGTATTGGAATAAAAGGCAGGATAAGTTGGTCGTGAAGAATTGGTATTGCCTGCAGCGGCTACCACAATGACACCTTTATTCCATGCATAATCGACTGCGTCTTTTAATGATTGTGAGGGAGCTGTGCCGCCAAGGCTTAGGTTGATGACTTCAGCACCGTTGTCTGTGGCCCAGTAGATACCGTCTGCAATCCATGAATAGTATCCCCTACCTTTATCGTCTAAGACTTTGACTGAAAAGAGGTTGGCATGGTATCCAACACCGGCAATGCCAATTGAGTTGTTGGTAGCAGCCGCGGCTATACCAGCAACGTGGGTGCCGTGTCCTGTGGAGTCGTATTGGTTTGGAGACCGAGTGAAATTTTGCCATTTAGTAACCTTTGAAGAAACGTCTGGGTGATTTGAGGAAATACCGGAATCTATTATGGCGATATCAACTTGTTCAGCTTGTGAATAAGTCCAAGCAACTGGAGTGTGTATGGCCTGTAATCCCCACTGGAGAGGAAATGATGGATCGTTTGTGTCTAGTTGAAATGCCAAAGCGTCTTCTTCGATGTATTCAACCCAGTGGCTTTTCTCAAAGGCATTGATAATGCGACCACTAATAAAAGCAGGGACTTGGATAACAATAGTGTCGGGTTGGTATCTAGTTTCCGAAGAAGAAATACCGTAGCTTTGGATTAGTCTTTCTTTTAGAGGATTGCTGGCGGTTGATTTGAAGTGGATGATTAGGCGAGAAGTTTGGGAAGATTTAATATCTGTGAGGTGTAGTTTTTCTTGGCCTTTGGCTCTGGCAACATTGTCAAAAAGTAAAGCTAGGACTAAAAAAAGAGTTAGTACTAAGTGTTTTGCTTTAGTTTTGATGAGGAAGCTCTGCACGATAGAGTTTTGGTTAGGATATGTGA
>CBDUQH010000197.1:0-1609 GCA_965369335.1 uncultured bacterium | reverse complement strand
CAATAAGGGAGGTGAAAGTAGAGTTGGTAATGGATAAAGGGCCGATTTTGGTAAGTTCTTCGGCTGCGATTGAAACGTGAAGTGTGTTAGCCATATATTTTTGTGTGTATTAAATATAGCAGGCAGATTATATCTTAGGTTATCTGGCGATGCAACGATATTTTTTTGTGTGCGTTAGATTTGGGGTGTATTGATGTTAATCTCGATGGAAAAATATGCTGTGAGCCAGGAAAGGATCGAACTTTCGACACAGAGCTTAAAAGGCTCCTGCTCTACCACTGAGCTACTGGCCCTCCTTTGTTTCAAATCTCAATTTGAAACTTCGGCGAGGTAAACCCGCTAACGTTGTTTTAACGTAAAAAGTTTCCACCAGTTGTGGAACTGGTTTATTATATGACGACTCCCAGGCGATTTCAATCTTTGGTATAAGTTATTTAGATTTGGCTTTTTTGTAGTATGGTTTGATCTCGAACATTAAGTACAGACCGATAAGGATGCCGATCGCTGCCCCAACTACTCCGGACATGAGGAGAACGACACCGGCAATGGCCAGGACAATGTTGACAAAGTTGGCCCAAAATAAATAGACCCAGCCTTGGTATTTTTTGGCTTGGAGAGGTTGGAAGGCCAAAAGGAGAAGGGCCCCGGTGATGGTGAGGGCAATGTTGGTGAAGAGAATAAAGATTTTGATGTTGGCTGAAGCTTGTCCAAAAGGTATGGCCGAGTTGCGGCTGGGGTTTAAAAATCCTGAGACGCCTGAGATTAAATTGAGGACTCCGCCGATAAGGACTAGCCAAGGAGTGAGCATGACTAAAAAGTCGGTGAGGGCTTTGGGGAGGTGTGGCAGAGATTTGAAAGGTTGTTCTATTTGGTTGATTAAGCTGAGGGCTTGTTTATTGGTTAGATTTTGTTTGATCTGGTCTAGCATTTTTTGTGTTTGGTGATTATTGAGCACAAAATTATTATACAGTATCTTGGTTTCAGTTAGAATAATAGATGGTCAAGCACAATGTTATAATAAAGTTACTGACTTTAATAATGATTTGAAAGGTAAACAAGATGATTGAATCACCTGAAGGAAATCCAATTGGAGGAGGTAATCCTCAAGAGCATCAAAATTTCGATGTGACAAAGAGTGAGGAGAAAGTTAAGCCAACTGATTCGAGAGTAGCAAAGATGAAAGATGTGCTTACAGATGTGACCAACCAGGTGAAAGAACTTTTGGACTCTGGAAAGTTTAACTATGACACATATATTGAACTTTTGATAGAAAGCTTTCAAGGTCAAGATAGTGGAATGGTTAAACCGTTTGTGAGAGATTTGCTGGATGATACTGAAAACGATGCAACAAAACCTGAAACTTGGACTCAGACAAATCAATTTGTTGACAATGTGGCAGAACGCAATCCTGATTATGTACCTCTTTTGATGGACCCATGTATTGTATTAAGAAAAGGTAAGTTTTTTACATTCATAAATACTAACCCAAATTTGCCCCCTGTTGAAGCAAGAAAAAAATTTATTGAAGATTTTTTCTATGATGAGACTTTTTATCGAGGATTTGTGTTACATGAAGGGGAAGAAATAGCTGAGAATGGTAATTTGGCAC
>CBDUQH010000196.1:0-1617 GCA_965369335.1 uncultured bacterium | reverse complement strand
AGTTTGTCCTTTTAGTAGACCTTCTTGAATGGTGGGTGTTGGATTTACTTCAACACCCACCATTCAAGAAGGTCTACTAAAAGGACAAACTCTTATATGGTCTGAAGACAATCAAAGTTTGACCATTACCCCTCAAAACAGACAAATAGACTTTTTTTCTAACCATGTTCAATTCACCAACCAACGACCCAACGCTCTCCAGGCTAACCAGGCAGCTTCTAATTTTGCAAAAAAACTGGGTATTTCTGAACAAATCTCAACTCAAATACTACAATCTCAAACTACATCAAACAGCCACGAATTTGAATACATTCCTCAAACTACTCAAAATACCATTCAAGTGGCACTAAATTTCACCTTAAATGAGTTAAACATTGTTGAAACCCAACCCAACCTTTCTACCAACAAAGTTTTTGTCAACAATGACTACAAAATCACTAGTGCCACCATCACTCTTCCACCTAAAAAAATCACTTCACTAGGCAACTATCCTCTTAAAAACTTGCCCCAAATCAAAAATGCCATATCCACCCAAGCTTTTGTTAGTCAAATCCTCACAGACCCCAAACTCCCAACCCCTTCGATTGATGAACTCTCAAACATTAACATTTCACAAATAGAACTCGCCTACTACCAACCAGAGCAATCCGACACATACCTCCACCCCATTTTTATTCTTAAAGGATCAACCCAAACAAGTCCTAACGCTCACTCTGACATCACCTTATACCTTCCAGCTTTATCAGACCAAGCACTTCAAAAAGACAACTAACACCCTTTTGCCTACTTAAAAAAATAAGTACAATAACATCTCAACTTGTAAAAAAACAAAACCATGCAACAACACCCAATTCCCCAAAACGTCACGGCTTATGAGTTTCATCTCATAGGCAACATGACAATCAAACAATTTCTAGAACTCGGTGTAGGAATAGGCATAGGAGTCATCTTTTACGCAACCGCACTACCTAATTTCATTAAATGGCCAATCATTTTTATCAGTGTACTGGGGGGCGGGGCACTAGCTTTCCTTCCTTTTGACGGCCGACCTTTAGACAGAATGGTAGTTGTATTTTTCAGAGCTGTGTATGCACCCACACAATACATCTGGAGAAAAGAATCCCCCATCCCTAAATTTTTCTCTTTCAAACCACACCCCCAAAGCAGTACAGACGCCGAAAGAGAAAAACTAAAACTTAGGAAAAATTTGGGTGAATATTTAAACACTCTTCCACAAAACAATCCAACAACGCCTCACGACGAGAATGAAGTTCGACAATTAAACCAAATAAATCAACTCTTCCAAACAACTCCAGCAGCAACGCAGGTTGCTCCTTCACAAACTGTAATCAACCATCCTTCTCCCAAAGTCAGAATTAGAAAAATAAAACCTCAAAACCAGATTTCACAAAAGAAAACTTCTGTTCCTCAGATACCCCAAACCTCACCGATATCAGCTCCGGACAAAAAAACTCCAACAAAAACCATCCCAACTCAAACAACTACTATAGACATGCCCCAGGCAGAAACATCTCCAACTCCAATCAAAACCAACATCTCCAAACAAGCCCTTCAAAACAAAGACTTGCCTTTTCCCCAACCACCTCAAACCCCCAA
>CBDUQH010000195.1:0-1638 GCA_965369335.1 uncultured bacterium | reverse complement strand
ACTTGAGTAGAAAGACAAAACTAGTTCAAGTCAAAAATCTCAGCCAAATTTATTTGCTGCCGGACTAGGTATCCCAGGCTTACTGCCTGGATACATTTCTCGCGTGCTTCGCACTCGATGTGCAGATTCGAGCTAAAGCAACAACTCAAAGCCTACAACAATAAATAAAAATCATCAAGTTACACTCAATAATTTTTATTTGCTGCCGGACTAGGATTCGAACCTAGAATAAGTGATTCAGAGTCACTCGTGATACCATTTCACCATCCGGCAAAATACACTCCGAATTTTACACTTACTAGATCAAAAACTAAACCAACACCAAACCTCTTCTCTTAAACATCATGCTCGTCTTCAATCTCCTTGCCCAAAATCTCCTCCATCACATCCTCAAAACTAATCACTCCAACCACCCGACCATTTTTATTCTTCACCACAAATAAATGACTTTGATTATCAAAAAATTCGTCCAAGCAATCGTCCAAAAAATCTTTTTCATTCACGAAATGAACCCCTTTGTCCATGACTTCTCGAACTTTCGGCCAAGGTTGTTCCAAGCCTATCAAATTTCTCAAAAAAATAATCCCCACCACTTTATCCAATCTTTTTCGATAAACCAAAATCCTCGAATGAAATTTATCTTCTCTATCTGTAATCGCTGTTGTTAGTTCAGCATCCACTTCAATAGCTTGAATATCTTTTCTTGGGGTCATGATCTCACCAACCCTTTTATCTCCAAAAGTCAAAGCCCCTTGTGCAATCCTCACTTCATGATCATCAATTTTGGGGTCTTCATTATGATGATGTTCATCCAAAATATGCACCAACTCTGCTTTTGAATATAAAGAAGGCAGCTCGTCTCCCAGCACCTTGTCCAATACCTTTGCAATTGGCCAAGAAATTGGCATAAAAATCCAAATCAACACCCACATCAACGGTGTCAATTTTGCCCCGATCAAAACCGCATATCGAGAAAAAACCGCCTGTGGGATAATTTCCCCAAACAATGTAATCAAAATAGTCGCCGCTATCCCTGCCACAATCCCAGAAGTAATCGAACCCAATATTAAAGATATTGCGGCATTCACCGCCACATTCCCCACCAACAAAGTCACCAACAGCAGATTGCTTTTTTTTCTCAAAGGCAAAATCTTAGAAGCATTCAAATTCCCCAAAGTTGCTTTACGTTTTAACTCAGCCGGATCCAAACTCATCAATGCCAAATTCAAGCCTGAAAATATAGCCGAAAACCCTACCAAAATGGTCACAAAAAAAAGAGATAACACAACAACATATTTTACAACATTTGTTACCTACAAAATACTAAATCACCTCTTTTTCACCCAACTGATACAATTCATTCATGCCACCCAACCAATTCACTGTCTATATCCTAAGAACCTCCAAAAACACCCTCTACATTGGACAAACCAACAACCTCACTCGCCGCCTCAAACAACACCGATCCAAATCTTCAAAAGCATCCAAATACCTTCGCGCCTTCAAATCATTCCAACTCGTCTACACAGAACCTCAACCTGACCTAAGCTCTGCATTAAAAAGAGAATACCAACTCAAACAACTCACCAAAGCCCAAAAAGAAAAATTAATTAACTCGCAAACATTGAGCACTTAAAC
>CBDUQH010000194.1:0-1684 GCA_965369335.1 uncultured bacterium | reverse complement strand
TACCCTATACCCTATACCCTATACCCTATACCCTATACCCTATACCCTATACCCTTAAAATTCTACATGACATTCAATGTTCTTTCCCTCTGTGATCTACATCACAGTAATCAATCTTGCATTTAACTACAATTAACTAACATCAATTTACACAGGAGGTCGTATGTCTGCCCCATCGATCGATCACAGTCATTGGACTGTTGTTTTATTAAGAGTTGGCCTTGGTTGGTTATTCACCTACGCCGGCTGGTCAAAAGTTATCACCTTTTTCACCGCTGCCCCTGATTGGACAGCAAGAGGTTATCTCTCAGCCGTAGACGGCCCATTTGAGTCCTTTTTTGCACCCATGATTGGCAATGTCTGGATTGACTACCTAAACGCCTACGGTCTCCTCCTTATCGGTGTCACCCTCTTATTTGGAATTTTTCTTCGCTGGGCATCACTTTGGGGAATCACCCTCATGGTACTTTATTGGTTAGCCGATTTCCCCCCAGAACACGCCTTTATCATCGACGACCACCTCATTTATGCCTTTGCATTCCTCGTCTTAGCCACAGTTGATGCCGGTAAAACTCTAGGAGTCGATGGCTACCTCGAATCCACCAAAGCGGTCAAAAAACACCCTTGGCTAAAAATTTTCTTAGGTTAATCCAGATCTAAACTAAAACCATAAAAAAACCGCCCTGACCGTCTATAAAAGACCATCACAGGCGGTATCCACGGAAAACATAAAGTTATTGATCGACTTCAGTAAAACACTCACCTATTTCTGAGAACCAATCCACTTCAAGTTCAAACGAAATATCAAAACGATGGCGAGTTCTCTCAACAATGTATCGATTATCGACAAAACAAGATACAACTTGATAACCACCCGGGATCGGGTTTAACTGCACATTAAAATGATAATACAAGCCTTCAATCAGGCTTGGTGACGAAACTTCCCAACCACTATCACTTTTTTTAGCGAAATAGACTATTTGATAGTCCCAATTGCTAAATTCAACTTCAGGAAGCACAAACACCTGAATGTATGCCAAATCACACACTTCATTCAAACATTGCCAGCCATCAGACATAGACACTTCACCTTCAGAACCCAGCCAATCAATAGGCAAATTTAGAGTTAACTTCACAAAATCAGGCCATTCATCTTCATCGTCTTGCTGATTCAACATAAGTGAGTGATCAACTGCTTGAACCCAAATGTGGCTACTAGATGTCTCAATCCTCCCAAAGTCATCAACTAAAATATGATTCACGGTTCCATCCAAATACCACGTTTGCAACAAAATACCATTTGCAACTGGAGTCGCTAACAACATGTAGTGAAACGAGTCAGTACCATCAAGATAGGGGTCACTCAACACATATTCATTTTCAACCAAATGGGTAAAGTAGCTAATACCCAATGTTTCTCGTTCACCTTGATTGTCTTTCGTTACAAAAACAGTAGTCACAGCTCCCAAACATGAGTAACTTTCCCATGCACCTGATGAAACAGATATTGGATCAGTTACTGAAACAGTGTCTAAAAACAATGGAAAGGTTTCGTGAAAATGATCCATTATTTCTGACTCTTCAGGAAAACCGCAGTTTTCTTCCGATTGCGCCCAAGACTTACTAGGCAACAATACGAACATCAAACACAACAACAAGCTCAATACTTTGTACTTCATTTTTG
>CBDUQH010000193.1:0-1718 GCA_965369335.1 uncultured bacterium | reverse complement strand
GTATATAATGCGGGATAATATGAGTAAAACTGTTTTAGTCACTGGCGGAGCGGGGTCGATTGGGTCTTGGGTGGTGGAGAAGTTGATTGGTAGAGGTGATAAAGTGGTGGCGGTGGATAATTTTAATAACTACTACTCCCCTACTCTGAAAAGAAAGAATATTGAAAGCTTGATGGGCAATTCAAGGTTTGAGCTGGTTGAGGAGGATATAAGGAGTGAAGGGGTTTTCGAAAATATTTTTGATAATTTTGAAGTGGATGTGGTGGTTCATTTGGCGGCTAGAGCTGGTGTGAGGAAGTCATTGGAAGCCCCCCAGCTTTATTATGATGTGAATGTGATGGGGAGTTTGAATTTGTTGGAGGCAATGAGAAAACGTGGTGTAATGCAATTGGTGTTTGCGAGTTCGTCTTCGGTTTATGGAGATAGAGGCAGTGGAGCTTTTGGTGAAAGTGATAATACCAATCGGGCAATATCTCCCTATGCAGCGAGTAAAAAAGCTTTGGAAGTGATGGCTCATAGTTACTCACATTTGTATGGGATTCAAACAAGTGGTTTGAGATTTTTTACTGCCTATGGTCCAAGGAATAGACCCGATATGGCTTGTTATTTGTTTGTGGACGCTGTTAGTAAAGGTAAGACAATTACCAGGTTTGGGGATGGGAGCAGTGGACGTGACTATACATATGTGGAAGATATCGCTGGCGGGGTGTTGGCTGCGATTGATAGGCCTTTTGGGTATGAGATTTTTAATTTGGGAAATTCTAGTCCTGTGAAGTTGAATGAGTTGATAGAGAAGATCGAAAATGTGGTGGGGAAAAAGGCTGTGATTGAAGAAAAGCCAATGGCTCAAGGAGACGTGGAGTTTACATTTGCAGATGTTTCAAAGGCTAAGGAGATGTTGAATTGGGAGCCTAAAGTGAAGCTGGATGAGGGTCTGGTGAAGTTGTATGAGTGGTATGAAAGTGTAGAGATTGCTATTTAGTTCTAACTATACAATGACCAAAAAGATTGAAAAAATAGGAGTGACTGAAGCAGAGTTGGCAGTATTGCTGGATCATAAAGACTGTGCGGATCTACTTCCTAAGTATAGTGTTTGGAATTTTTTAGTTTAAGTCAGGGCTTTGAGCATGGTGACTAATTCTTCGGTGGTGAGTTCAGGATTGTTGCCCATGTAGAGGCCGTTTTTGTGGATAAGTTGGGCACCTGGGAGCTTGTCTTTGGGGATTAGGTTGGAGTGGTATTTTTTGTAAAAGGGTTGTTCAATCATATTGCCTGCAACCATGGGTCGGATTTCTATTTTGCCTTTGCAGGCTTTAACTATTTCTTCTTTGATTTTGGCAGTTTTACAAATTACAGGAAAAGCGAAGTTGGAGAGTTTTTGGATATGGTCAAATCTAAGAGGGTAGTATTTATCTGAGTTTTGGTAGAAGGAAGAAAAGATTTTGAAGTTATCAACTCTTTTTTGGATGATTTCATCGGCGTACTGGAGTTGGGTGTTGCCCAAAAACCCAGTGATTTCGGTGGGGCGAAGGTTGTAGCCTAAATCATAAAAAGTGTAGCGAGAATAAAAAGTTGAGTTTATTTCGTGAGATTTTCTGATTTTTTGTTGGTTTCTTGAATCAAGGTTTCTGTCCCAACCATGGGCTCTGACCATACGAAGATGGGTGGCGAGTTCTGAGTCGTCGGTACAGATGGCTCCCCCCTCGATTGTAGATAGA
>CBDUQH010000192.1:0-1721 GCA_965369335.1 uncultured bacterium | reverse complement strand
CCATTACTACCAAACATACACTATTTATTTATCTCCCCCTTATCATTTAAAATTGCTCCAACCATGAAAATACCCACCTTCATCACCAAAAACCCCAACCTCATACTAATCTTGCTTTTTTTTATGGCTGTGTTTCAATTTTTTTGGGAATCTATTCGCTTTGAAAAATACGTTTTCACCAAACTTGGCTATGAAGCCACCACAGTATTACTAACATTCCTAGGCATTGCCCTGTTTCTCAGAATTTTCTTCAGACTCTCAGTAAACAAACTCCACTTCCAACTCATAAACTTCCTCATCATCCCATTGTTCCTAGCCACAGCCATCGGTATGGCTCTAGCCGAAGCCATCTACTTCAAAAATATAGTCTTTGCCCATTCTGGCATCCATGCAGCCATCTTTGTTAAACTTGCGCGATACTCAACCTTGTTTTATCCAGTTTTTTTTAGTTTCAAAGGCTTCAAAAAGTTTTGGCGGTCACACTTATTTAGTCTTTGCATAATTCTTTTTGTGGCAACAGTATTTCTCAAATGGGACTATCCAGACCTCTTCAACCAACTAGACAGCGAAGACTCGGTCATCGAATACGCCACCTTTCTCCTATATTTATTTTCAGCTATCATCACCTACAAATCACTAAAGCTAATTAAAACCACCACCAAATCACCAACCCTACGCAAATTTCAAAGTGTTCTATTAGTCACCGCTACCTTAGGATTAGCACTTATTGCCGGTGAAGAAATATCTTGGGGACAAAGATTGTTTAATATCCAAACCCCAGACAAAATGCTCGAAATAAACATGCAAAAAGAAGTCAGCCTCCACAACATCGAAGGCGTTTTTGACTATGTCTACTACGCCTATCTAGCCCTGGGCCTCTACGGCATTCTGTCTCCACTTTTAAAACTATTTAACCTCAAAATATTTAAACATTCACTCAAACAATGGTTTGCACCAGTACTGTCTTCATGGTTTCTAATCCCATACTTCATCCCCATGACCGCCTACGTCATCTGGCGATACCAATCAGGTTTAGACGGAACCTATGATCCTTGGGAAGAATTTTCAGAAGTTTTTATGGCAACTGGGGTATTTTTGTTGTTCATCACCAACCACTACAATAAAAAATTCTCTACTCAAAAATAAACACTTTTTAGCATTTCTTCAGTAGTCTTGGTCACATAATCATTTTCACTCTCAAAAAAGTCAACTATGTAGACTTTTCCTTGGTCGGGGAGACAGGATTCGAACCTGCGACCTCACGCTCCCAAAGCGCGCACTCTACCAACTGAGCTACTCCCCGTTAATTTGTCATGCTGAACTTGCAAGCCACGTATCGAATGGTACTCTGGATTCAGCATCAAAAACTTCAATTTTTAAACCAGCCACAAAATTCACGCTCGACAATCAACTAGTGTTTTATTATACAATAGAATACAAATATACCCACTACAAAACCACCATGAATCTATCAATCGAAATTCTAGGCTTAACACTCACTACTATCGGAGAGCTCCTTCTAGCTGGCACAGTCCTAGCTGTTCACGAAAAAATCAAAAAGGACCACAAAATTGACGAAGCCGTCATCAAAGAGATTAGCATCGAACACATTATGGGTATATTGGCCATTGTCTTCATCATTCTGGGATTTTTCTTCCAAATCAACTTCTTCCAACATTTCAAAATCAACTAACTCCATACATTTTTCTCTGTGTTGATAG
>CBDUQH010000191.1:0-1751 GCA_965369335.1 uncultured bacterium | reverse complement strand
CCCTTACTCTCCAAAAATCCTTCCTCCCCAACTCCTCTTCCACTGAATTCACTCCATTATGAACCTTTGGCCCTTTTTCTTTGGCAATTTTGTACTTACCCAAATCAATATCTAAATCGTCATGAATCACCCAAACATCATCCACATCTACTTTATAAAAGTTAACTATCTTTGCTACAGCCTTCCCACTCAAATTCATAAATGTCTGTGGCTTCACCAGCTTCACCTCACCCAAATCGCACACCTCCGCTTCAAACTTGTTTTGAAATTTAAATTTTGGATTTTGAGCATTGTTTCGAATTTCGGTATTAGAATTTCGAATTTTCTCTTTCAGAGAATCCGCCACCATAAATCCCACATTATGCCGTGTCTTATCATATTTTTCACCTGGATTCCCCAAACCAACAACAATCTTCATTTGCCCATTTTATCACCCAATCAAGATTTTTTTGCCACACTCTACAACCCCGACCACACCATCTGCACCAACACAAACCCAAAGTAAGCCACAATCAAAGCTAAGCCTTCCCATCTTTCCAACCGTTTTTTTGTATAAGAAAATCCCCAGAACATCGAATACATCAACACAAAAGCCACTACAGACAGATAATAAACTCTGGATTGACCATTAATCACCAAAGGAGATATCACAGCTCCAGCACCAAGTATCAAACTAGAATTTGCTACAGTCGACCCAATAATATTCCCAAATGCCATCATATATTCTTTCTTTGACACAGTCTTGATCTCAAACGTAATTTCAGGCAAACTCGTCCCCACACTCACCATAAACAATCCCACCAAAATCACTGGAATCCCCACCAAATCGGCCATCATCTCTGACAACCTCACAATCAAATCAGCACTCACAATCAACATCCCAGACCCAACGGTCAGCCTCATCATTCCTTGTTCCACATCCTTATTTCCCACCAAACTCAAAACCTTGTGAGTAATATCTCTTTGGTCATAGTATTTTTCCTCCACCTTTTTCAACCTCTTCTTTTTTTTACCCCTCAAAGTCAGCATCACAAACAAAACATACACCACCAACATTACCAACCCATCAACTCTAGACAAATTCTTGTCAAGCAACATCAACAATGGCAAAGCCGCCACCAAAAAAGCATACAAAATATCTCTCGATAATATACTATCTCTTGCCTTCACAGCTCCAGATAAAAGAGCCGCTCCTCCAATCACCAACGACACATTGGCAATATTACTTCCCATCACCACTCCCAAAGGCAAACTTGCATCCCCCTTCAAAGCCGCAGCCACCGCCACAAACAACTCTGGCAAACTCGTTGCCAGCGCCACCAAAAAGGTTGTCAGCCCATATCCTTCAAATGCCGTTCCCACTGACAATTGCTTTATTCCCACTACCAAAATATCCGTAGACCTAGACAACAAATAAGATAAACCTATCAACGCGATCAACAAAAAAACAAACATCATCATCACTCACCACCACTCCTCATCTTTCTAATAAACACGTACTTAGCAATCTCAATCATCACTATCGTCAAAAGGCTAAGTCCGGTCAAGCCCAAAAGCTCAACCCAACCGATAGCACTTACACCCACAAAGTCTCTTAAAAATGGCACATACAAAGTTGCCAACATAATCCCAAACCCAGCCCCTACAGCCAGCAACAAAAACTTGTTGTCAAACAAATCTTCATCCCAAATATTTCGTCTTAGACTTTTTATTGAAAAAATATACATAAGTGAATTTATACTCACAGACAC
>CBDUQH010000190.1:0-1764 GCA_965369335.1 uncultured bacterium | reverse complement strand
AATAAGACCAGCAGCTCCGATTTGTGGTAAAAGTACTCTTGCCCATTTGGAAGTGTTTGATAGTGACCTTGATGAAGCCGTGACTGGCTTTAGGGTGGATGCTTGGATAGTTGTTGAAGATAATTGGACACGAACTGACTACAGTGTCTTTGACAACAAGATTCAAGTAACTATTGATCTGAAACAATACTCTGGTGACCATGATTTTGCGTTTGATGTTGTTGTTTTGGTTAGAGTGAATGGGCAGGCGATTGGTTGGTCTGAGAGCTTAGTGGCTCACCGAAACCTCCAATCGGATTGGAAACTGTCTGCAGTTGTAAGTACTCCTGCACTGCTGAATCGTGGGGGGTATTTTGATGTGGTAGTCACTTTGAGAAATCCGCTGGAGGAAGGTTGGAGTGTGTGGTTTAACTCTACTTCACATGCTAAACCATTTCGTATTTATCCAAACGAGCTAGGGTTGCTGGGGATTAATGTTCAGTTACCTGAGGATTACAGTCGTTTTGATTGGTGTGTTTGGATTCAAATGTGTGTCGGTGAAGACCCGCAAGAACTTGTTGTTGTTGAAACTGTTTATCGACACTCAGTAGTTCTCTGATCGTTTTTGTTCTGAAGTACCTATAACCGAAGAAGGGAAAAGTGTAGTATGAATAAGAGTAGTATGGAACAAGTGGTTCCTAAAGAAAGTATGTTCAGCGTCTATCTGCAAGTACCTGCAGGTAGCGAGCAGGTAAGTGCCATCGAGGTATTGTTTACTTTACCCAGCCTTGAATACGGAGTTGATATTCGACTAAATCTTGGTGATTTTCAGCGAAAGTTTGAAGTTGTACAACGGAAAGGTCAGGAAGGTAAAGTAGATCGAGTGGTTATGTTGAAATATGAACTAACGCAACCATACGATGTGAATACCTTAATTGACTCTGGTACCCTTGTTGTTTTCTTGCGTCATATGCAGGCACAAGCACAGTTGGCGCAGTTCAACTTTCTTGAGTTGAAGCAAAGTGGCACCTTGAGTGTGGATTTTGTACATGATCCAGTTGCCGGAGGTGCGTTGTGAGTGGTCTTGAAATCAGTATAGTGAAAATGCTGCAGTTAGTGTTTGAAGATGGGGTCACTCCCGGAATAGGGGTCGTTTTTCAAGTCCTTGGTGCAGATGAAGTGGCTTGGCAAGTTTGTTGTGAATGCCATAAATATCTAGAGACGGATGAAGGGCACTTAATTGTTGTGCATGATATCAGTGGTCAAGTTAATGTGTTGGATACTCACTTGGTTGCCACGGTTTCTATTGATGGCGAACTTGTGATTCTCGAACACACAAGCAGTATTCAGGTAGTTAGACTATCATCCATGTTGGTTGTCCCCAATGATCAGTTTTGGTCAACTACCGCCAACTAATCAATTCACCGTGAGTTTATGGGCACATGAGTCTTGAGAGATGTTACCAAATATTATGCGTATAGATTCCCGATCAAGTCGGGAATGACACAACGATAATGTTTAGTGATTGTTCTTGGATGAGTGTGCCTGTTTTTTTGCTTGGGATGTTAGAATAGAGTGTTATTTTGGAGGGAAGTATGAGTGAGCGGATGACCAGATGGAGAAGAGTTGAAGGAGCACGAGGGTGTGATGTGTCTGGTCGTCGAGATTCGGCTAGAAATAGGGTTTCTTGGAGGGGAGATATGGGTGTGGAGTGTGGGAGGGTACAAAATCAGTTTATTGATAGATATTTGTCGGAGTTGAGTGTAAATAATCTGACTGTAAGAA
>CBDUQH010000189.1:0-1805 GCA_965369335.1 uncultured bacterium | reverse complement strand
GATAGATAGCAATCATTGAGCTGGATGCTGTAAGCATTGAAGCTAAGGCGACGCCGTTGTAACCCATTAGGTTTATTAAAAGTGGAGTTAGTCCCCAGGTAAGGGTGGTCCACATAACCATAAGCTTTAGTGTAGTTTTGATCTTGCCGGTAGCGTTTAAGGTGTTGGTGAGGGTGATTGAAACTGAGGAAAAGATGGCGTTAAACCCGTAAAAAGTTAGTGCAAAAATGGCGGGTGTCCATTTGTGATATTTGGGTATTTGTGACAAAAGAGTGGGAGCAAGAGCAATCATGCCGATTACTGTGGGGAAAACTAACAGACTAACAAAGAATGTTGACTTTTCGATAGCTTTTTTGAGTTCTTGAGGTTTATCTTGTAAACGTGAGTAGGCAGGGAAAGTCACTTTTAGAACAGGTTCGGCAAAAAATCTAATTGGCATGAGAGCCCATTTTTCAGCCCAGCCCAAAATCCCAACCTGAGTTGGTGTGAGAACCTTGCCAAGGAAGATAATGAGAACTTTGTCTTTAAATAAAGCTAGAATGCTGTTGAGTTGGAAAGGAGCGCCGAATTTGATGAGTTGTTTAGCCACTTTTTTATCGATACCAAAACGCGGAATCCATGGTTTTAGGATATATATAGCTACAAGACCGACTACAGCTCTAGAAAAAACTGCGTAGGTGTAGCTAGTGATGCCAAAGCCTTTCCAGGCAAGGTAAACGGCGAGTCCGTAGAAAGTTATATTTTCTAAGATTTGAGGGAGGATTAAGTAGTTGAATTTGAGGTCTCGTTCTAGAAGAATGGAAGGGATTGTTTTTAGTGAAGAAAGGAAAAAGGAGACAACTAGTGCTCTAAAGAGCCAAAGTGCACCAGGGCCAAAATCATAGAAATTGACAACTTGTTTTGAGAAGACTAGGGCAAGGAAGACCAAAATACTGACTAAGATTTGCTGGATGGTAAAGGTTGTGGCTAAATCTTTTTGGGTAAGTCTTTCCTTTTTTTGGATTAAGGCGGCACCTAGACCTATATCTGAGAAATAGACTAAAAAGCTGACTGTGGCGTCGACAATGAAAAAAATGCCGAATTCTGATTCAGAAAGAAACGCGGCTAACAAGAGAAAAGCAGAGATGCCAATTCCTTGAAGGAGAAAAGTTCTGAAGGTGTAAGCGAGTGCCCCAGTGATTGATCTTTTTTTGATCATGTCGGTGTCTAGGGCTTCTTCGAGATGATGGATATCGCCAGCTTGGGCTGGATCTTGGGCCATTATTTGGAGTTTTTTTTAGATAGTGATTGGGATGATTTGTGGGTGTTAACAGTCAACCATAGTGTGAGGAGAATTGATACTAAAGAAACTGAGTTAGCCAGGGTGCGGATGGGGGTGTTTTTGAAGTTGATGGTGAGCTGATGTTCACCAATGGGTATGTCTAAGGTGATGAGTTTGAGGGGGTTGTCTTGTCTGATGTTCACTGGTTGGTCGTCTAGAGTAGCTGTCCACCCAGGAAAGTTAAAGGTGTTGAATTGAAGGTAAGTTTCCTGAGGAGTATTGATGGTGACTGTTTTTTTGTGAGGTTTATCTACTTGAAGCTGGGTTTGGGCTTGGGGGATGAAGGTTTTGAAAGGTTTGAGGGCAATTTGGTCTCTGTCTATTGAGAGTTGGGTGATGCCTAAGTCGTTATTGGTATTGGTGGCGACGTCTTTGGGTACAAATTCAAAACTGGTTTTACTTATTTGCCATTTGGCAAATTCGTTGGTGAGATAGTAGTTGTCGGTAACGTCTAGATAGTGCTGGGGCCTGAAAAGTTTTAAGT
>CBDUQH010000188.1:0-1844 GCA_965369335.1 uncultured bacterium | reverse complement strand
TGGGAGACCGTCGGGGTCTGAAAAGAAAGTAAATTTTTTATTTGTATGTTCATCAATTCGGACACCTTCGACTTTAACACCTTTAGATTCTAATTTTTTAAGCACTAATTCAACATCATCTACTTCGAAAGCCAAATGCCTTAATCCACATGCCTCAGGTCTACTTAATCGATCGGGCGAGTCAGGAAATGAAAACAACTCAATTTGATAAGAGTCACCAACTTTTAAATCAAGTTTATAAGAATTTCTTTCTTTTCTAAAAACTTCATTAAGGATTTCAAGTTCCAAAAGTTCTGTGTAAAAACGCTTTGACTCCTCATAGTTGGAACAAATTATGGCAACGTGGTGGACTTTGTTAAACATGATTGTAAATTATTGTACGTTTTTGCAACTTTATGAGCGGGATAGGGGAATCGAACCCCCATCTTCTGCTTGGGAAGCAGATATACTACCACTGTACTAATCCCGCATTAACCCAATTATATCCTCAACCAGCAAAACCTCAAACCAAATTGCCAAATACGACAGTCATTATACTCACGAGATCTTTCACTTAGTTCAAGACGACAAATTCAAGTTTGTCATTCTGAGCTTGTTTACCCTGAGCAAAAGCGAAGGGCGAAGAATCTAGCGTAGCGATTTCAATGAAGGTAGTCAGTGTTAAACCAAATCGATATTGAGTAAAATATGCAAGGACAAAAAGTACCCAAATATTTTCACAGAATTTTCACCATCAAGGAATTGCCAAAACAGTTCCTGAAACAAGTATGTTTGGATTGGCGATTTTATCTTTATTTGCAGTCCAAATCCTTGTCCAAGCATAGCCATCACCATAAACACTTTCAGCAATATTCCACAAATAATCACCTTTTTGCACTGTATAACTATTGCTTTGGGATTGGCTCACTTGGTTTTCTTCAATCTCTGACTCAGTAATGGCTGGCTCTTCAGATGTTACACTTGCTCCGGCCACTTCACCTTCAACTGTATCCTTTGCTAAGTACTTCTCATCATAGTCTAAATTAGGAATATCCAACTCACTCCCTTTTTCAATAACATTGGGATTACTCAAATTATTGGCCTTTGCAATCTCAACCCAAGCATAGCCATTATTGTATTCTTTCTCAGCTATCTTCCACAAGGTATCCCCTTCAGTCACTGTGTATTTACTCACTTGAGTTGCACTTATATCTCCAATAGTTCCAGCGTTTTCATTTACACTTTCGCTGGGGTTAGCCATACCCAAACCATTACTAGACTTGAAGTAATTAAACATCAACATCCCTACAACCACCAAAACCAAACTACCCATTATCGTGCTGATGGTTGATTCATTTACTTCCAGTTTTCTAATCACTTTATCCAAGTCCATAAAAACAGCTCCATTTCTGGGCAGAAAAGACCAATCTGGATATAAGGCGAAGATATCGGTATTTGAATAAAAAGTCAACACCAAATAGGTCAAATAACATCAATCTATACCCTCGTGCAAATCTATTGATCATTCCTCCAGACTAGGGTACAATTGCTTCTACTTTCTTTTGCAATCTTTTATCATCAGGAAGTGATAGAGTATAAAACTCTTTAAACAATAAATTTGGGGGTGTAGCTCAGTTGGTTAGAGCGCTGCCCTGTCAAGGCAGAGGTCGCCGGTTCGAGCCCGGTCACTCCCGCAAACTAATTAAAGCCCCACGTATGGGGCTTTTTTATGCATAAAAATTTATCCCACCTTTTGAAATAAATAGCCTAAGGTCTGATAAAATACTTTCACTCAAAAACAGACTTTGTACACAACGTACACCAGTTTGTTTTAATGTTCGTTAACAAGTGAAGAGAAAGACGGT
>CBDUQH010000187.1:0-1847 GCA_965369335.1 uncultured bacterium | reverse complement strand
GTTATGAGTGCAAAAGCCGCCCTCAGTGTCGAAAAAGCTCTAAAACAAGCTCTGGCCAACGCCACCCACAACCACAAGCTAGATCCAAATACTTTAAAAATTGAAAGTATTCAAGTCAACGAAGGCCCTACTTTCAAAAGATGGAGAGCTGTCTCAAGAGGAAGAGCTCATTCAATCCTCAAAAGGTCTTCTCACATCAAAGTAACTCTCGAAACCAAAACAATCACTTTGCCAACAACCACCGCTAAACCCACCAAAAAGGCTCAAACATCTAAATCTGCCAAACCTGCCACCAAGAAAACCAATACTAAATCAAAAGCAACCAAAAAAAGTACTAAATAAGAGGTAACTCATGGGACAAAAAGTAAACCCACACGTCTTTAGACTCGGCAACTTATACACTTGGAACTCACGCTGGTTCGCTGACCCTGGCAACTACAAAAAGAATTTACTCGAAGATATAAAACTAAGAAAATTCTTAAAAGACAAACTCAAATCAGCTGGTATCACCAAAGTCGAGATTGAAAGATCAGTCAAAAAAATTAAAATTAGAATCCACGTATCCAGACCAGGTGTAGTTATCGGTCGGGGTGGGTCAAATCTAGAACTATTAAAAAAACAAACTACCAGACTACTCAACATCCATCCTAAAGACCCCAACGCACCCAAACTAGAACTAGACGAAATTGTCGAAGTCAAAAATCCAGAAACATCAGCTGTTCTAGTCTTAGAAAGATTAAAAGATCAACTCATCAAACGATACCCTCACCGTCGAGCCGTATCCATGGCTTTAGACAAAGCTATCAGCTCAGGAGCCAAGGGTATAAAAATAGTCCTTTCTGGTAGAATCGCTGGAGCCGAAATTGGCCGAACCGAAAAATACGTCAAAGGCACAGTTCCTACTCAAACCCTCCGTGCAGACATCGACTTTGCTCAAGGGCCCGCATCCACCCGCTCAGGATACGTCGGTATCAAGGTTTGGATCTATAAAGGTGAAAAAGAAATTAACAACTAATAACCATGTTACAACCTAAAAAAAGAAAACACCGAAAAGAATACAGGGGCAAAAGACGAGGCATAGCCACTCGAGGAGCCCAGATCAATTTTGGGGAATTTGCCCTCAAAGCTACCACTAGAGGTTGGCTCACATCACGCCAAATTGAAGCAGCTCGTAAAAAGATTGCTGCAACCACCAAAAGAAATGGTAAAATGTGGATCCGTGTTTTTCCACACAAACCTGTAACCAAAAAAGGAGCTGGAGCCAAAATGGGTTCAGGAAAAGGGGATCTTGAAGGTTATGTAGCAGTCGTTAAACCTGGAACAGTCTTATTCGAAGTCGCCGGTGTCCCTCAGGAAATCGCTTTCGAAGCCCTAAGAAAGGCTGGACACAAAGTTCCAATGAAAACAATACTAATCGCCAAATAATATCATGAAAAAAAACGACAAAGCCAAACTACACCAATCAACCATCGACCAGCTTCAAGACCAGGTAGCCAAGCTACAAATTGAAGTCGTCAAAACCAACCAAGAAATCAAAATTGGCAAACAAACAAACTTAAAAGCAGCCAAAAACCTAAGACACCAAATCGCCATCATTAAAACCTTAATCACACAAAAACAACTACAAGAGGAAAAATAAATGAAACAACTAACAGGAATCGTTACTAGCAACAAAATGGACAAAACAGTTGTAGTTGCTGTTGAAACCAAATGGCAACACCCTATTTACAAAAAAACAGTTAAAAAAACCAAAAAATTCTTTGCCCACACAGATAAAAAGCTAGAAATTGGTCAAGAAGTCTTAATCGAAGAAACTAGACCACAAAGTAAGAAAAAACGCTGGAAAG
>CBDUQH010000186.1:0-1859 GCA_965369335.1 uncultured bacterium | reverse complement strand
GTAGTTTACCGCCTTCAATTTGGGCTTTTACTTGATTACTCACTTGTATTTTTTTATTTTTTTAATGATGTCTTTGAAGATATTTTCAATACTATCTTCGCCGTCGACCTCAACCAGTCTATTTCTTTTTGTGTAATGATCTAGAACTGGTTTGGTATGTTTGTGAAAAGACTCGATTCTTTTGTGGATGGCTTGGAGAGTGTTGTCTTCTCTTTCTCCAATATCATCTTTGAGTCTACCAAAAAGCCTCCACAAAGCTTCTTTGTCTGAGACTTTTAAGTAAACTACAACGTCGACACCGTTACTGAATTTTTTGGCTTGAGGAACAGTTCGAGGAAACCCATCAAGAATGTAACCCTTTTGATATTCTGGTTTTTTAAGATACTCTTCGATTATAGGTACAACTTTGTCATCTGGTACTAAAGCACCAGAATTTAAAACTTCTTTCATAAAACGACCAAGAGGGGTTTTTTCTTTGGCCATACCTCGGAAGATGTGTCCACTGGAAAGATATGGTAAACCAAGTTCTTTTGAGAGTAAGTTTCCTTGTGTTGATTTTCCTGCTCCTTGGATTCCAATTAGAATAATCTTCATAACTGAATAGGAATATTTAATGATTAGTTGACACTAGTAAATAATTTGAGGTTAGTTATCGATGAACCCGTCATAGTTTCTCATGACAAGCTGACTCTCTACTTGTTTGGCCGTTTCTAGGACGACTGAGACAATGATTAGAATTCCTGCCCCTCCCAGAGTAAGAGTGGTTAAACCAGTGAATATTTGGGCAATACTAGGTAGAATAGCGATTGTTCCCAGGAACATGGCCCCTGCTAAAGTGATTCGGGAAATGATGAAGCTTAGGTAGTTGGCTGTGGGTTTTCCTGGTCTGATGCCTGGAACGAAACCACCATTCTTTTTGATCTGATCGGCGATTTTTTCTGGGTCAAAAACAACTGCAGTGTAAAAGTAAGTGAAAGCAACGACTAACAAGAAATATGTGAGATTGTAGAGTAGGCCTGAAGGACTGAAGTATGTTGAAATATTGACTCCAATTGAAGCTAAAGTAGGGTTTCCAGATGAAGTAAGGAAGTTGCCAATGAGAGAAGGGAAAAGAACAAGAGAAACAGCAAAGATTATCGGGATCATGCCGGCTTGGTTTATTTTGAGCGGTAAGAAAGTAGTTTGACCACCATACATTTTTGAACCTCGAACTCTTTTGGCGTATTTAACCGGGACTTTTCTCATGGCTTCGTTGACGGCAACCACGGCAGCAACGACTACCGCTGAGAGGACTAGGACGGTGAGGGTAATGGTGGTTTGATCGAGGCTAACGGTGGAGATGGCTTGAAGGGCAATGACGGGGAGGCGGGCAATGATACCGGCGAAAATGATGATCGAAATACCGTTGCCGATGCCATACTCGGTAAGGAGTTCTCCTAACCACATAAGCAACATGGTACCAGTGATCATGGTGATAATCATGGTCATGAGTTCTAGAGGTGTTTGTCCGACGATAATGTTTTGGCTTTTTAATATGGTGATAACACCGATGCTTTGGAAGATAGCAAGTGGAAGGGTTAAAAACCTGGTGTATTGGTTGATTTTTTCTCGACCCATTTCACCTTCTTTGCTAAGCTCTTCTAGAGAAGGCACAATCATTGTCATAAGTTGCATGACAATAGAAGCGCTGATGTATGGACTAAGGCCGATGGCCATAAGGGAAAAATTGACTAGAGTTCCACCTGAGAACACGTCTAAAAGGCTAAGGAGTTGGTTGCTTGAAAAGAATTGGCTAAGTCGATCGACATTAACACCGGTTACAGGAATATGTGCAACAAATCTATATATAGCTAGGATAA
>CBDUQH010000185.1:0-1885 GCA_965369335.1 uncultured bacterium | reverse complement strand
CATATTATATATCCTATAGTCTGAATTTTCAACCTCTTCCAGATACAACAAACCCCTCATCAAGTACATCTAGTACTATCCGGGGGGCTACTCGTATAACCTTAAACTTAGGAGGGTTGTTGATCCAGTAATGGCATCAATAGTTTCACTATCGCTCCAGCTTCGTCCTCGGTAAAGCACCGCAGCTTATCGTTGGGTACTTCCAAAGGCCAGAAGTATTCGATCCCACCAAATTCAATCACACAAGTTGGTGGACCACTCTTTTCAGCCTGATCATCCATAAATTCACCGTAGACCATCTGAACTTGTGACTTGTTCCGAATCGCCCACGGCAACCCCATCAATGAAGCACCTGTCGGGTTCAAAACGCTAGGCAGCTCATCACACACAAACTGCCATATTTTCATAGCAGTTTCGGGTTCAAGCTTAGCCACACCAACCACCATTTTGACAAGTTTTTCCATCTCCATAATGAGCATGGAGTCATAGGTTTCCAGCTCCAAGCCTTCACGCTTCATAACGTGCACTTCAAAGCTATCAACCAAATCCAATTGCAACGCCACTTCAACAACTAACCGAATGTTGTCGTGGGGCTTCGCAAAGAAGGTCACTGAATCTGGACCAGAGTACTCATACTCAAATGAAACCTCATCAGGGCGCCACAATTCAGACAAGAACAGACTAAAGGAACTAATCAACTTTTCAGGGTTAATTCCCGATGCCAAATTGACCACAACTCTTTTACTGAATTCATACCCATCCTTCTCAAAACGCTTTCCGTCCATCGAAAAGCTTTCCTTTCCACACATATAAATGTGCTAACTAGGTTGAAACGAGATACGCTATTATACATCCCATAGTCATATTCACCAAACAGATACAACACCCCCATTACAACCACCAAATCAACCCACAAAAAAGCCACGCCTTAGCGTAGCTCTCTTCAACATTATATTTCAAGCTGTTTCTAAATATCTCAACCTTTTTTACAGTTACATCCGTCGTGTTTCAACATGTCTCAATCTATCTCAACACCACAGCCAGCTGTTCCTACATACACCCTTATCGTTTCAACTGTATTTCCAATTATTTCCAAATTAGCCTCACCCCAAACCATACAGGCTTCTTCACCTCAACCTATTCCTACACACCTATATACCTCTCATAAAAAATAGAGGCTTCTTGCGTCTTTTGATATTTGATCATTGATTATTGAAAACTACTTGGATTTTCTCTCATCACCCGCATAAATATGCACTTCCAAATCTTTGTCATAATCAAAAATCTCATCGTCACCAAAAATCAAATCTCGTTCTTTTGAAGCATTTTCCATGCTATCGGAAGCGTGAATCAAGTTTTGCTGATGACTCATTGCCAAGTCTCCACGAATAGACCCAGCATCGGCTACTCTAGCTTTAGTCACTCCAGTAATAATTCGCACAGCCTCAACACACTCAACACCCTCCACCAACATAGCCACAATTGGCGCGCTGGTCATAAATCCTTTTAGACCTCCAAAAAATGGTTTGTCTTTGTGGTGTGCATACCACTCATCCAAAATCTCATCGGTCAAAACCATCATCTTCAAACCAATCACCTTCAAACCTTTTCTCTCAAAACGACCTAAGATCTCGCCCACCAACCCTCTTTGCAATCCATCAGGTTTAACCAAAATTACTGCTTGCTCAATCATAAATACTCCTAGAATAAAAACTAACTTTTAATAATCTTTTATAGTCTCCAATTCTACCACATCCAAAAACCCAACAATCAACCAAGGAGTGTCCCCTTTCGGGACACTCCTCAAACGGGACACTCCCAAATTTGCACCCAGTTAAAGAATAATATATAACTAAATTAGAATGTCCCGTAAACACACTAAAAA
>CBDUQH010000184.1:0-1898 GCA_965369335.1 uncultured bacterium | reverse complement strand
ATTGAACTTACTTTACTATGAGATTTACCAAAGATAATCACAACTTCATTTTTCAAAGGACAAAATAGCTAATCCAAAAACAAAAAAAGGTGTAATCACCTAGTCATTGCCTTAGTTAACAAAGCAAAAGTATACAACAAAACCTATAAGTAAACAATATTATGGGACTGACTTTAAGCAAGAAAAACATCAATGGTAAAAATTCCAAAAACAACTAATCCACTTTCTATTAGCCACCATAACTACTTCATCTTTATCAGCCCAACAACTGTTTATTGTAGATTTGTATGTTAAAATTCTTTATTGTTATCGAGGGGGCATCAACATCAAACCCTTTATCGATTAACATTATTTAATCCGTACGCCAGGGTAGCCGCACATCAAGCACGAAGTGCACGAGAAGTGGTACCTGGCTCACAACTTAATACAATATTAGCCAGGGTAGCCAAGGCGGTCACGGCGGGTGTCTGAAAAACATCAGATATAGGTTCGATTCCTATCCCTGGCACATTTTGTAACTTCCACTATTTGGGCCCGTAGCTCAGCGGTAGAGCAGTTGCCTCTTAAGCAATTGGCCCCTGGTTCGAATCCAGGCGGGCTCACATGGTAAAATGCCCTTTTGGGCATTTTTTAGTATGTGATTCTGGTACTGGGTTTTAACCTGCCAAAGGCAAGGTTCGCGCACATCAAGTGAACGAAGTGAACCTGAGAAGTACCCTTGGGGTGAATCCAGGCGGGCTCACCATAAAAATGGCCAAAGAAAAAGCTGCTTTCCATGTGGGTGTAATTATCTCATTACACAATATTAATCACTCACACATTTACCACTTCAAGTTGACAAATCACCCCAAATTTGACACCCTGTACTATAAGGCAAATATTAAATTGCTTATCTGTTTATGAAAAAGACACTTTTACTTCTATTCTGGTTCATCGCCACTCCACTCACATTAGTCACCACACTAGCCTCAGCCTACCAAATCAAAACCCACACTCAACACATCTTCCCCAAACTCCACCCCAGTGGACAAAGCACAGCCGCGCCATCAGAAAACATCACTAGCCAAGTTAAAGGCTTTTCCACCTCAGTCCAAACTAGCGACGCCAGACCCATCATCCTTGCCGAGTTTCTAGAAAAGCACAACTCGCCCCTACAGCCCTATGACTACTTCGGCCGCTACCTCACCAACCTTTCAGATCGATACGAAATGGATTTTCGCCTCCTTCCCGCCATTGCCATGCAAGAATCCAACCTATGTAAAAAAATCCCCGAAGGCACCTTTAATTGCCTAGGTTTAGGCATACATTCCCAAGGCACCTGGGGTTTTGAAAGCTACGAACAAAACTTCGAAGCCGCTGCCAAAATTCTCAAACAAAACTATATCGACAAAGGATACGTCACCCCAGACGAAATCCAAGACAAATACACTCCTGGGAGTAACGGCTCTTGGGAATACGCGGTCAATCACTTTATGGAAATCCTTGAAACCGCCGACTTCTAAAAAACATCTCTGCTTCTAGAAAGTATTTCTTCCTCCATATCGGCGTCATCCTCAGCGAAGTGAAGGATACGACAATAATTGTTTAATTTTTCATTGCCTCTCATATAACCAGTGTTTAATTGTCATCCTGAGGAACTTGCGACGAAGGATCTATATATAAACAATAGATTACGATCAGCTAGATTCTTCGGCTCCGCCTCAGAATGACATAAGGGCTTGATTGGTTGCTAACAGACTGAAACACCTGATACAAAGCAATTTTTCAATAAATGTCCATAACTCTATACTTCATTATCCCATAACTAAAAACAACTTGTTTTTTTACATCAGCTCAAACCTATCAAACTAGATTAAACTCTAAAATACTTGACAGGCTTATAATTATATATATAATAC
>CBDUQH010000183.1:0-1910 GCA_965369335.1 uncultured bacterium | reverse complement strand
GTTTTGACTCAGACATTTGATCTGATTTGATCTAATACAAAAACTATGGGGTGAGGTGGTAAAATATGAGTGGTTTTGATCGAGGTAACTAAGAATAGCCAAAGTTATTTCGGTTGGAAGCTGAACATTAAGAGATTGGGATAGAAGAAAGTGAGGCAAAAGATGGTTGAAACCAACGATATGAGCGTTGTTGAAAAGCTGTTGATGGTTGTACCCTTGCTTATTGTAGGTGCCATTGTCTTCGCCTTATTTCTGATGATGATTTACCCAGAAGAGGCACAGAATATCCTTATTAATCTACTCCCATAAATTTCAAACCGATCTCTTAATGTTGAATCCTAATTGCTGGTGAACCGCTAACTTTAGCGCGATGGTTTGCCAGCATTTTTTTTGAAGTATAGAAGTGCAAAAAGCCCAAAAGCTCAAAGGCACAAAAGCTTAGAAGCCGATGAGTATGCCTTGATATGGTTGAATAGTAGTGATTAGATATGGGAGTATGAGTGAACATCAAGACGGACTTCCAAAAAGACAAGAAGTGACTACTACTAATGAGGAAGTGGTTCAAAAGATTAACACGATTGAAGTGAGTGTGGTGAGTGGGCCTTATTTGTGTGGTGAAGTGGCAGTGAGTGCAAGGCAAGGGAGAAATCCAGCCAAAGAACAAAGTGATGATTTTTTGTTGGTTAAGTGTACAGAGAAGGGGTGGAAAGTGGCGGTGGTTGATGGGATGACACATCCAAGTGAGAACGCTAGGCATAGGATATTGCATGGGAAGGAAGCGGCAATGGCTGTGGTAGATGGTTTAGATGAAGGTAGTGATGAGGGAAAGAGTGTGGCTGAGAGTTTGTTTTTGGGTGAGATGAAGATGTTAGAGTTTTCAGCTGCCCACAAAGCTAGTGAGACACAACTTCCACCTAGGCTAGCTGCGGTGGTGGTTCAGGCGGAGTTAAAGGGCAATGAGTTAACTTATCACAAGTGGGGAGATGCGATGGCGTGTGTGATTCGAGATGGAGAAGTAGTCGATTTTGTGTTTCCAGATCGGGATAATTTTATTGGCCAAGTGCAGATTGGAGTTGGTACAAGAGATGTGATGCAAAAAGGGGCGATATCTGAAGAGAGGTTTGAGAGTGAGTTGAAAGATGTGCATCGAGTAGCTGCATCTGGGGGCGGAAAGGGCTGGGATAATTTGCCGTTTAAGACTAAAAGAGGAGATATTGTAGTGGTGTTTAGCGATGGGTATGATGACTTGATTCAAAGGTGGATGATGAAAGATATCTATGATTTGACACAACAAGGTGCCAGTCATGCTGAGGTGATGAGGTTGATTCGGGGGACGCCATTGGGAAATATTGCTAAGGATTGTGAAGGTGATCCAGGGTTGTTGGTGGAGATGATGAATGGGGCTTTGCATGATTTGAGTGTGGATGAGGCTTTGGAGCGTGAGAGAAAGGGCAAGTTGGATGATCAGAGTGTGGTGGCAGCGAGGTTGGGGGCGCCATGTTTTTGGGGAATGGAGACTGATTTGAGAGAGGTGTTGCGAGTGGTGAATGAGTTTGGAGGGGTGGAGACGAGTGGAGGGCAAGTGATGGAGGCGAGGGCTTTGGCGGGCACGATCAAGCGAGCTAGAGAGTTGTTTAGACAATCTGGAAACAAGGTCACTCAAGAGTATCAGCAGGTGATATTTGGTATAACCCGTAACGGAGGGCTAAGGGATAAAGTGGATGAGTTGATTAGTGGAGGACAAGCAAGGCAGAGAAGAAAGAGGCGGGATTAGATTGAGGGTGTTGTGGTGGCGGAGATGAGGTTGTTAGTGGGTTTATTGACTTTTTTAAGCTTGAGTGGGATATTTAGGTCATGAGTGATCATGGCCGTGAGCAGCCAAAACCTAAGAAGCAAGAAACAGTTGATAT
>CBDUQH010000182.1:0-1911 GCA_965369335.1 uncultured bacterium | reverse complement strand
CCAACCAGAGTAATCAGACGTTGCCAACGTTGTGGCCGCCCAAGAGCCGTCATCAGACATTTTGGACTTTGCAGACTCTGCTTTAGAGAACTAGCCGTAAAAGGCGATTTACCAGGTGTAACCAAAGCCAGTTGGTAGAACTAAAAATTAAAACTCATAAACAAATTAACCAAAACCAATCATGACCGATCCAATAGCAGACATGCTTACCAGAATCAGAAACGCCTACATGGCCAATAAAAAACAGGTCAGTATTCCTTACTCAGGCATCAAACACCAAATCGCCAAAAAACTTCAACAATTAAACTACATTCAAGAAGTTTCTGAAGGTACCGACCAAGGTTTTAAGTCACTAAACCTTAAACTTAGCTACATCGACGACCAACCCTGCCTCACCAAGATAATTCGTGTTAGCAAACCAGGAAGAAAAGTTTACATTCGAAAAAATCACATTGAACCTACTTTATCGGGTTATGGCTCAACCATTATCTCCACAAGCAAGGGTCTCATGACCGATAAAGAGGCTCAAAGTGCCGGTCTAGGTGGAGAAGTAATCTGCCAAATCTGGTAAACAAATTAACCATAAACAAAACAAATCATGTCTAGAATAGGCAATACACCAATCAAAATACCACAAGAAGTCACTTTGACAATAGATAACCATCAGGTTACAGTCAAAGGCCCCAAAGGAGAACTAAAACAAACAGTTCACAATTTAGTTGACTTAAAGCAAGAAGAAGACTCTTTAGTCGTTACTCGAAAAAACGAAACCAAAATGGCCAAAAGCCTACACGGCACCATGCAAAGGCTTCTCGATAACATGGTTGTCGGAGTAACAAAAGGTTACCAAAAAAATCTTGAACTAGTCGGTACAGGTTACCGCGTTAACAAACAAGGCAACAAAATCGTCCTTTCTCTTGGATACTCACACCAAATCGAGTACCAATGGCCCGAAGGCATTACCGTCGAGGTCGAGGGAAACAATAAAATTAGTGTTTCCGGCATTGACAAACAAGTCGTTGGACAAACAGCCGCCACAATCCGTGGTTTTAAACCACCTGAACCCTATAAAGGTAAAGGTATTAAATACGACGATGAAATCATTAGAAGAAAAGCTGGTAAAGCAGCTAAAGCATAAACTTAACCTAAACATATCATGATTAAAAGATACAACACTACCAAAAACAAAAGACAAGCCAGAGTTAGAAGCAAACTCTTCGGCACTACTCAAAGACCAAGATTAAGCGTTTTTCGATCCAACCAACATATCTACGCTCAGATCATCAACGACGAAACAGGCACCACACTAGTTTCGGCTTCAGATAAAGACCTTAAAACCCAAAAAGCTACTAAAACCGAAATTGCCAATCTAGTTGGCAAAGAACTTGCCCAAAAAGCCCAAAAAGCCAAAATTACAAAAATTTGCTTTGACAGAGGCGCTTACAAATTCCACGGAAGAGTCAAAGCCTTGGCCCAAGCAGCCAGAGAAAACGGATTGGAGTTCTAATGCCAAAACCACACCCAACTAAACCCAGACCACAATCAAAACCAGATCAAGAATACGAAGAAAAAGTCGTCCAAGTTAGCCGCGTCTCCAAAAAGACCAAAGGTGGCAACAAAATTGGCTTTTCAGTCTTAGTAGTTGTTGGTGACAAAAAAGGCAAAGTCGGAGTCGGTCTAGGTAAAGGTCCCGACGTTCTCTCTTCCATCCAAAAGGCCTCAAGAAGAGCCAAAAAACGCATGATTCAAGTTCCTTTAAAAGGTACCACTATTCCTTTCCCGGTTCGAGTCAAAAAAGGAGCCGCTTTGGTCATGCTCAAACCTGCACCTAAAGGACCGGGTGTTATTGCGGGTGGTCTTGTCAGAGACGTGGTGGAAGCCCGGCCTCTTATACACATCTCCGAGCCCACG
>CBDUQH010000181.1:0-1917 GCA_965369335.1 uncultured bacterium | reverse complement strand
CTCAATATCGTCATCTCTTGAAAGCAGACTTGTGTCTGATTCTTGAGAGGCTTGTGTCTGGGTATCGGTACTGGTTTGTCTTGAAGAGACGTTTAGCATCATTGCTGTTAGGATCATTAGCAAGGTCGCCATGGACAAGACTATTTGAGTATTGATGATAGATGGTTCTTTGGTTGATTTGGCCATTTTAGTGTTTGACTAATTATTGGTTAGAGGCTGCTTTTAAAGCTCTGACGGCTTGGATTATGCTACTGTGTAGGTTGTTGAACTCGGTGACTACTGTGCTGACTTCTTGCCTAACGATAGCTCTTATTTCACCGAGAGTTAATTCGTAGTCAATTTCACTCAAATTCCTTTTGGCTGTATTTATGGAATTATTAACGGTGGCCAAATTGGTTTTTGATTCTCTTAAATATCTATCAAAATTTTCCAAGTCAGCACCTTGATCGGCAAGCTTGGCTCTTCTTGATTCTAGTTTGGCAATAAAGTTGGTGTATCTTCCTGATCTTGCCTCAAGCTTGGAGGTAATGTTGGCAATGATTTTTTGGATGGCTTGGGATTGTCTTTCGGTGTTTCTTAGCTGCCTTTGTTCTTGAGTACCAACCTCTGCTGGTCTCTGGGCATATGCTGAGGGAGCAAGAATAATAAATGATGAAATGGTTAGGAGAGAAATTATTGTCTTTTTCATAGTAATTCAGCGTAACAGTTTTTGCTTGAGAGTGTCAAGCGGTATATTTTGCTTTTTAAGGAAGATTTTGGCTGACGAATTGGTTGATGTCTTGCCAAGAGGGATCGAGGGGTTCGTATACCCATTGTTTGTATTTATCGAGTGGAGGGTGGTATAAAAGTCCAGGTTCTTGAGCTTGTTGGATGGACAAAGTTAGGGTGTTCATTTGAGGTACAGTAGTTCCACCTCTTTTTACTAGGCCAATTAGATCTTCATCTGATAGGTCTGTTTCAATTTCTTGGATGTATATTTTGTAGAGATTGCCTAACAGATGTGGATTTTTGATTGTGGAGGCTTGTTTTAGTTTGGCTAATATCGCTGAGATCAATTGTTGTTGCCTTGAGTTTCTAGCGATGTCGGTACCCTGATCTAAGTTTTGGCTTTGTCTAGAGCGGATATATTTAAGGGCATTAACACCATCCATGTGCTGCAAACCTTTTTCGAAAGTGATTGTCTCATAAAGTTTTTGAGGATCAGTTTCAGTCGTAACATCAACGTTCGCTCTTGGAAATTTATCATCTGTAAAAGTCTCAGGCACATTGATATCAATTCCATCAAGGGCGTTGATTATGTGCTCTAGTGAGTTGAGGTTGACTACCATGGTGTAGTGGATGGTTTGTCCAGTTATTTCTTCAATGACTTTTTTGGCAAAATCAGTTCCGTTGGTCTCTTCGCTAATCTCCCCGTAGTAATAGAGAGCGTTTATTTTTGTTTTAAAAACGTCTATCCAGAGGTCTCTTGGGAGAGAGAGTAAGGTCAAGTTTTGGTTGTCTGGAGAAAGGGAGGCTATAATTATAGTGTCAGTAAGGAGTGAACCTTCCTTTTGCCCAGCTATTTCGTCTAGACCTAGGATCAAAATATTGGTGCGACCTTGGTCATTTTTAGCTTGAATGTTAAAACCTGTTCTAATTTTGGAAATGATTTGGGATTGAGTTAAGCCTGATGCTTGAGAAAGACTAGAGAGATACCAAAACCCTGCTACTAGAGGAGGTGTAATTAAGATTAGTAGCAATAAAAAAATGATTGAAAAAACCTTTAATGGCTTGGGTATTTTTAACTTTTTTCGAGCAACTATTGTTTCTTCGACTAAAGGTTGTTCTTTTTTTACTAGAAGCCTTTTTGGTTTAGTTTTGGGCTCTATTTTGGGTGTTTTTTTAAGTTTATTTTTTTTGCGAGGCATGGAGTTAAAT
>CBDUQH010000180.1:0-1921 GCA_965369335.1 uncultured bacterium | reverse complement strand
GGCCAACTTTCCGCCACCCAAATATCAGATAACTTCAACATCTCCCCTCCCGCCATCTCTCAACACCTCAAAATCCTCACCCAAGTAGACCTTATCAAAAGAGAAATCCAAGCCCAAAAACGCCTCTACCAAATAAACTTGGAACAACTAGACCAAATCGAGACCTGGATCCAAAAAATGAAAAAACTCTGGAACCAACGTTTCGATAACCTAGATAAATTATTAGAATCACAAAAAACCAATTAATAAATTAATCAAGGCAAGATTCACATCACTGACCACTGTCTCCTGATCACTGAATCCTAATATCTATGAACAAAGCACAATTCACCGTCTCAGACGACAAAAAAACCCTGACAGTCACTAGAAAATTCAACGCCCCTGTCAAAAAAGTCTGGCAAGCCTGGACTACCCAAGAACTACTAGAACAATGGTGGGCTCCCAAGCCTTGGAAGGCCGAAACCAAAACTTTCGAATTCAAAGTAGGTGGTCATTGGCACTATGCTATGGTTGGCCCAAAAGGCGAAAAACACTGGGGTTGGATGGGCTACCACAAAATTGATCCTGAAAAAATGTTTCAAGGTGAGGACTTTTTCTGCGATGACCAAGGAGAACCCAACAAAGACTTACCCAACGTCGACTGGACCAACCAATTTGCCGACCAAGGCGAAACCACCACCGTCACCATCACCTCAGTCTACAACTCACCCAAAGACCTCGAAACTGTCATGGAAATGGGCATGAAAGAAGGTTTAACCATGACCCTCGACCAACTAGAAGATCTAATCACAAAATAACATCCCTATACCCTATACCCTATACCCTATACCCTATACCCTATACCCTAATCATAAATCAAAAAAAACGCCATGCCTTCAGTCAGCACTTATCTAAACTTTGAAAAAAACACAGAAGAGGCTTTTGAATTCTACAAAAAAGTCTTCAAAACCGAATACGACGGCGACGGCATCATGCGCATGGGATCAGTCCCTTCACAAGAAGGTCAACCACCCTTAGCCGAAGAAGACAAAAATCTTGTTATGCACGTCTCCCTCCCCATCCTAGGTGGACACAGACTCATGGGCACAGACGCTCCAGAATCTATGGGATTTAAGTTAAATAAAGGCAACAACATCTACATCAACTTAGAACCAGATACCAAACAAGAAGCCGACAGACTCTTCGACGAACTTTCACAAGGAGGCAAAGTCGAAATGAAAATGCAACAAATGTTTTGGGGAGACTACTGGGGATCACTTACCGACCAATTCGGCATCCAATGGATGATCACTTGCTCTAACAACAAGGTGTAACACCCTACTCCAAATAATCTTGAAGCTGCTTCCTTTTGGAAGGATGTTTTAACTTTCGAAGCGCCTTAGCCTCAATCTGTCTAATTCTTTCTCGAGTCACCCCAAACTTCTTACCCACTTCCTCCAATGTCATTGGCTTATATCCAAGCCCAAACCTCATCTTCAACACTTTAGCTTCCCTATCAGAAAGAGAGGCCAACACTTCATCAATATTTTCTTTCAAAAGTCTCTTACTGGTCGCATCATAAGGCGAAGGTTGTGAGTCATCAGGGATAAAATCACCCAAATAAGAATCGTCATCATCACCAATCGGCGTCTCCAACGAAGTCGTCTTCTGAGAAATCTTCATAATCTCTCGAATCTTATCTGTTGGCAACTCCATAATCTTTCCAATCTCCTCTGGAGTTGGCTCTCTACCCAACTCTTGCATCAATCTTCTCTGTGTCCTCACCATCTTGTTAATCGTCTCCACCATATGCACCGGATTTCTAATTGTTCTTGCCTGATCTGCAATCGCTCTAGTTATGGCTTGCCTAATCAACCAATTTGCATCCGTCGAAAACTTATATACCTTTGTCCAATCATATTTCTCCATAGCACTAATCAAG
>CBDUQH010000179.1:0-1966 GCA_965369335.1 uncultured bacterium | reverse complement strand
CTCTAGCAGCATACTCATACAAATTCAAATAATTTTTCTCCCCATAAGTTTTCCACCCCCCAAACAAATCAGGCTCATTCCAAACTTCATAATAAACCCCACTAATTCCCAGTCCGTTTCTACCACTTACATGCTCCACTGTTTCTCTCACCACCAACTGCCACTCACTCCAGTTATTTGGTTCATCAATAATATCTCCACTCGAGATCACACTTGGAGTGTAAGACAAGCTAATAAACGGTTTTGCCCCCACACTTTGTAACTGAGCCAAAACCGCATCAAACTTTAGCCAATTAAACACCAACTTTCCGTCAACTCGATCAACGATTTCATAAAAGTCATATATATGATCCAACCTCACATACTCAGGTCCCAAACTCCTAACCTTGGCTTCCTCATCACTACTCAACTCAAACAATTCTTCACCACCTTGAGCCAAATTATTCCAAGGCTTTTCCAGACGGCCCAACACTGCCTTTGTATCCACTACAATATTCGCCTCAACTCCAGATGCTTGGCTCACAAACTCATACACACTCTCAAAGTTAAACAAAATCCCCACAATCCCCAGCATCAACACCAACAAACTTAATCCACCCAAGACCATTCCTTTTAAATCTAGCCTAGTTTTGCCTCTTCCAAATTTCATAATCTAAGCTTATTCATAAACTCCCCCGTTGACAAGCTTTAGCACTCTTGTTATTATACTGCTAAGACTGCTCATCTTAGTCAAGTAGTTAGGGATAAACAACATGTATCAACTTTCACCCCGCCAACTAGAAATTCTTCGCATTATCATCGAAGAATACATAAACACAGCCCAACCAATTGGTTCTGAAATGCTTGATAAAAAATACAATCTTGGAGTATCACCAGCTACTATCAGAAATGAGATGGTTCAGCTCGTCCGCGCTGGCTACTTACACCAACCTCACGTTTCCTCAGGCAGGATCCCTACTCCACAGGCTCTCCGACTTTATATCAGAGAACTTATGAGAGAAGACGACCTTTCCGTTGCTGAAGAAGTATCAGTCAAAGAAAGAGTTTGGGACGTTCGAGACCAACTCGACGACCTTCTCAGAGAAGCCACCAAAGCCCTAGCAGACAAAACCAAATGTGTTGGCCTAGCCGTCACTAGCCAAAACAAAGCCTATCACGCTGGTTACCTCCACCTCTTAGATGAGCCCGAATTCTACGACATCGACGTCACCAAAACTGTCTTTTCACTTTTAGAAGAAACACACGAGCTTCTATCAATTCTAGACAGAGCCAGCGATGAAGACGCCATTCACATCCTCCTAGGCGACGACTTTGACAACCGAAATCTCCATCCTGTCAGCATCGTTTTTTCTGACTTCAGTTTTGGACCCATCACTGGGTCGATTGGAGTCGTCGGCCCATCCAGGTTAAACTTTTCCTATGTCATTCCCATGGTCAGACACTTAAGCCGCACTCTTCAGGAAATTACCCAAGGTCAGTTTTAAACTAACCTGCCTCAATTATTAGTAAAGCCACCATAAATATGGCTAAATCCAAACAGTCCCTAAAAGACGAAAAATCAAACCAAGACCACATTCACCAACTCGAACAAAACTACAAACGAGCCCTAGCAGATTACCAAAATTTACAAAAAAGACTGCCTCAAGATGTTCAAAGACGTGTCACCTTTGAAAAGAAACAAATTTTTGCCAACGTCCTTCACATCTTAGATAATCTAGAAAGAGCCCAACAGCACCTTAATGATCCAGGTATAAAAATCACTATCGACAACTTTATCACCTACTTAAAGTCTCAAGGCGTCGAAGAAATTGCCACAGACTCTCTCCCCTTTGACCCTCAAACTATGGAATGCATCGAAAAAGGCCCAGATGAATCAGAAATAGTTACCCAAACCTTAAGTAAAGGTTACCGCCTGGAAGAAACAGTTTTAAGACCAGCCCAAGTTGTGGTTGGCAAAACTAAAACC
>CBDUQH010000178.1:0-1971 GCA_965369335.1 uncultured bacterium | reverse complement strand
GGAAAGGGAGTATTTAGTATTTGGTATCTAGTATAGAGTATTAAGATTGGTTTGGGGAAGTAAGAAGCACAAAAGCTTCAAGAGGCAAAGGAAACATAATTGAAATATAGTAGAAATAAGATGGCGGTGTGGTTAGGAGTGCGAGGGCATGAGTTGGGATTGGCAAAGTTACTATAAAATTGTTGAATGGAGGGGTGTGGGGTAAAATTGGCTGGATTATGAGTGATATCGAAAAATCACCATCATTTGTGGGAAGTTTTGAACAGTCTTACAGAGATTTTTTAACTGAAATAGACCCAATGTTTTTTGATTTCGATGAGAGAGTGGTTGTGATGGCCTTGGCGAGTGGGATTGATGATTTGCCTCAAACTAATTTTGTTGAACTTGGGAGAAGCATGTTTGAAGGTATAGATGTGGCTGGTGATTGGATTGAAAGCCAAATCTCGCCAAGTGCAGATCGTTTTTTTATTGAGCAAGGAATGAGTGGTGTTTTGCAAATAGGGCTAAATGAAGGGAATATTGATTGGTTGGAGAGGCGTTTAAAATCTGAGTTTAGGGCTGGTTGGCAATGGAGTTTGTCGAATATATTTAGATCAAGGCCAGAGTCAGTGATCAACGCTTGGTTGGGAAGTAATCGTCCAATTGGAATGTTGGAGAGGTTTTTGAGTGAGCATCTACTGGAAAAAGAAGAGGTGAGAAGGACATTGGCCAATGAGATGGAATGGTTACCTTACTATGTGTATGAGTATTCGAATAATGTTGGGTTTTTTGATCGACAAAGAGTGTTTGAGTGGGCCATGGAGGAAGCAGACAAAGTTCTAGCAAATCCAGAATCAATTTTTGGGGCTGTGACCGGATATTTTGTGTTGGCAAAGAATGTTAGTTATAAGAAAGAGTTGGAGCGTTTAGATAAAAAAAGAGATGGGAATTATGGAAAAATATTGAACAAAACTATGAGTCCAGTTAAAGCAAGTATGTGCTACTCGATGTTGGCAAGGTCAATATACGAGATAAACAGGGAAAATAAAGGGGCAGAGACTGTTGATACTTTTTTTAAGGCTGCTTATAAAGCGCTAATTTGTGAGGATAAATACGAAAATGAAGAAGATATATTTGCTGCCTGGAAAGTTTTACTTGGGGAGTATGTGGAATGTGGAGGGGAGAATATGTTGATAGAAATTAGTGATGAGTTGGACAATATGAGGTATGAACATAAAGATAGTTTTGTGCGAGCAGCGAGTTTGTTGGGAGCTGGTCATGTGGATCCAAGGTGGACGGAGATATTTTTTTGGATGGCTGTAAATGACATGGATGATAAAAGTAGGGGGGCAAATGTGGCCACGGAACATGTGGCGAGAGCTTTGGGAAATAGGTTTGTAAATTTGGAACAATATTTAAATTATATGCAGGAGTTGTTGAATGGTAGTTTTGGAGAAGTAACAACCGCTGAGCGAAGTTTGATTGAAAGTTTGGTAAAGAGGAGTTTTATTACTGGGGATTGGAGTGTTTGTGAAAGGTTTTTGAAGAGAAGTGATTTGAAACAAATTCAAAAGTTAGAAGTGTATTGGAGGGTTTATTTGCTTAATAGATGAGATGAGGTTAGTGTAGATATGAGTTAAAGTTAATATTTGGAGGTAGAGATGGATGAAGAAAAGAGAGAGTTGAGTCGAGATGAGGAGTTGGCTATGAGATGGAGTGAGATTGTTGACAGGTTGGTTGGGTTTGGGTTGGAGGAAGGTGGATATGTTGATGATAAGGTTGAGAAGGTTTTTAGAGGAGTGGATTGGAGATCTCGTCGTGAATTGGTGGAATTGTGTTATGAGTTTTCTGGTGAGAGTGTGGGTGCGCATAAACTGTTTGGAGTTGTGATTGGAATGGCTGTTAGTGATGGGGATTGGGATAGTTATTTGGGATATGGTGATTTGGGAAGTGAAATAGTTCGGGGGTTTTATACTAATTTGAGTGAAGAAG
>CBDUQH010000177.1:0-2010 GCA_965369335.1 uncultured bacterium | reverse complement strand
GTATTTAGTATATTGTATAGAATATTAATTTGACCGTGGTTTTTTGAGGTAAAAAAAAGACAGCTCCTATGTTATTAAGGACGCTGTCGCGTGGTACCACCTTGGTTTACAAGAATAAGGAATTAAGAGTTAGTGAAAAATCTAATGACTGATCACTTATTCTTTAATTATTTATTCCTGATCTCAATCCTGCTATTACGGGCTTACCCGGATGGGTCTAATCATTATTCTGAATTCAGTTTGAGAGTTCAGATATTTTCTTCCATCAACGTATCCAAATAGGATTTGCTAGTTGATTGCTAGCTCAAACGCTTTTTTAAATTTGTAGCTATAGTATAGCAGATTACTGCAAGTAAGATGTCTGTTTGGCTTTTTATAGAGTTTGAATTCGCTACTGGGAGATGTTGTCTCAGATTATTTTTTAGGAAGTCTACTTATCTATTCTGACGAAGGAAGGCGGGTATGTCGAATTCGTCTGAAAATTCGTCGTTGTTTTCAGGAGGGTCTTCTGGGTCATCATCATCATTGGAGTTGGTTTCGTCGATTTGTGGTTGGGGTGTTGGGGATTGGGCATGAGAGAGGATGCCTGTGGGCATTTGAGGTCTTTGAGGTTGAGGCATGGGTTGCTTGATGGTTGGAGGGGTATACTCGTTTAGTCCCAGGCGGACGTCATCAAAGCCCGTGGCGATGACACTGATTTTGATTTGGTCGACCATTTCGTTATCGATAGTGGCCCCGAAAATGATGTTGGCGTCGGGATCTGCAGCGTGAGAGATTATTGAAGAAGCTTCATTGACTTCATCCATGGTCATATCTTGACCACCAATGATGTTGTAAAGAATGCCCTTAGCTCCATCGATGGACACTTCGAGTAGTGGGGACGAGATGGCGGTGCGAGCAGCGGAAGTGGCTCGGTTCTCCCCTACTCCGATGCCGATACCCATTAGTGCTGATCCTGAATCTGCCATGATGGTTCGAACATCGGCAAAGTCGACGTTGATTAAACCTGGGACAGTGATTAGGTCTGAAATGCCTTGGACTCCTTGGCCCAAAACTGAATCAGCAACTTTAAATGCTTCTAAAAGAGGCATTTTTTTGTCGACTACATCGAGAAGACGCTGATTGGGAATGACGATTAATGTGTCGACTTTGTCTTTTAGTTCCTCGATGCCTTCTTCGGCTAAAACCATACGACGTGTGCCTTCAAAAGCAAACGGTTTGGTGACAACTGCGACGGTAAGAGCTCCTGATTCTTTGGCAATTTCGGCTATGACTGGTGATGCGCCAGTGCCGGTGCCACCCCCCATGCCGGCGGTGATAAAGACCATGTCTGTGTCGAGAAGAAGGTTTTTGATTTTTTCTTTACTTTCTTCGGCAGCGTGTCGGCCAATTTCTGGATCGGAACCTGACCCTAGACCTTTGGTAAGATTGTCGCCAATTTGGAGCTTGGTTTCTGCTGGATTGGTGAGTAAGGCCTGGGCGTCGGTATTGATGACCACAAATTCAACTCCGCGGATTTGTCCAGAGTTGATCATAGTGCTGACGGCATTGGAACCGCCTCCACCAACACCTAGTACTTTAATTTTAGCGAAAGAGTTTAGATCTGGTTTTACTAGAGCCATGCTGTGTAGTTATGACTTTATTATTAGTTTTAATTGCAAACTTCGAGGGGCAGAAACATAAACCATGGAGCCAAGATTTGAGTAGGTTATATACAAGACTAAATAGTTATTCAAGGGTCAATTTATCAGGGAAGAAAAGATTTTGCTAAATCTACAAGTTTGTTGACCAATCCTTTGGTGGGGATTTTGTTAAAAGCTCCTGAAAAATTGCCAATTGAAGGGCCGGTGTTTGATTGTTGATTTTGATTTAGACCGTAGAGAACTAATCCCATAGAAGCGGCGTAGGTTGGGTTTTCGATCTCATCGACTAGCCCTGATAGCCCTTTGGGATCTCCAAGACGGGTAGGCATTGATAACGTTCGTTTACAGGCTTCGATCATTCCTATTG
>CBDUQH010000176.1:0-2036 GCA_965369335.1 uncultured bacterium | reverse complement strand
TTGCTAAATAGCTCTTTTAACTATCTCAAGTATAGAGATCGATCTGAACACGAAATCAGGCAGCATTTAGAAAAAAAAACTTCTAACACAGAAGCCATTAACCTAGCCATTCAGGAGCTATGCCAACTCAATCTAATTGACGATCAAAAATTTGCCATCTGGTTTGCCAACAGCCGCATCAAACAAAGCAAAGGACCTCGCTTAATCCAATACGAGCTTGCCCAAAAGTACAAAATTGATCGACAAACCATCAAAAAGGCATTATCTCAGATAGACTCACAACTAATCCTAAACTCAGCCCTCAAACATCTTCACAAAAAAACCAAAAAACTATCTCAACTACCTCAATTTAAGGCAAAACTTAAAGCCAAACAGCTTCTCTACCAGAGAGGGTTTTATTCTCAAACCATTACCTTCGCAATTGACGAATACCTAAACAAAGAGTAAAATCTCTCCACAGATCAGATAGTTAACTTATTTAGCAATTAACCTGTTAATGAACCCAACAAGCCAATCTTTCCCAATATTAAATTCCGTTGCGTGTTAATTTTTCCTATCTGGTCCAATCAGTAAAGTAGCAACCTGCAGTTATGAATAGACTTAAAACTGCAAATGAGAGGATCTATGTCATTATTCAAAACCTTAAGTGGTGTATTTCAACCTGGGAAAAAACCTCAAAAATCAGTTCAAAAACCATCACCCAATAAACCACCTAGACCCAAAAAGTCAAAAAAACCCAAACCATCTTTCCCCAAACCAATCACAGTTGACCCCAACATTCTCCTTGAGGCCCAATCTAAGGCTAGAGAAATTGTTCTTGAAGCTCGAGATCAAGCTCTAGAAATTAGAAGTAAAGCAGAAGGTGAAGCTAGAAAACTCCAAAACGAATTTTCATCTCGTCAAATCGAAATCTCTCGAAAAGAGACCGAGCTAGCCAGAACTCAAGCTTCAACCGAAGCCAAAGAAAAGTTTTTAGACCAACAACAAAAAAATGTTGAGAATCGACTAGAGGAAATTGAAGAGCTAAAGAAAAAGTACGCTAAAAAAATCCAACAAGTTGGTGGCTTAACCAAAGATGAAGCCAAAGACATTATTCTTAAAAATGTTGAGAAACGTCTTGAAGCCGACATCGCCAAATCCATCAAAGCCGCTGAAGACAAAATCAGAGAAGAAGCAGACGACAAAGCACAAGAAATTTTAGTAGACGCTCTCAAACACGGAGCCACAGACTACGTCGCCGAATACACCGTCTCTACTGTCAAACTCCCCAACGAAGAAAGCAAAGGCCGCATCATTGGTAAAGAAGGCCGAAACATCAGAGCCTTTGAGCAAGTCACTGGCGTGGACATGGACATGGACGAAACACCGGGTGAAGTTCGCCTCTCTTGTTTTGATCCAGTTAGACGCCAAATCGCCAAAACTTCTCTCGAAAGACTTCTTGCCGATGGCAGAATTCAACCCACCAGAATTGAGGAGTATGTTGCCAAAGCCAAAAAAGAAATTGAAAAAATCATGTTTGAAGAGGGCAAAAAGCTCTGTCACGCGGTTGGTGTCTACAACCTTCCCCGTGACCTTGTTGCCAAACTAGGAGAATTCAAATATCGTTTCTCCTACGGACAAAATATGATCACCCACACTCTAGAAGAAACCAAGATTGGTATCGCCCTAGCCCGTGAAGTCGGTGCCGACGCCGACGTAGTCCGACTTGGTTGTCTCCTTCACGATATTGGTAAAGTTGTCCACGACGAAGAAGGTTCTCACGTCGAACTTGGCGTCAACCTTCTCAAAAAATACAACATTCCTCAAGCTGTTATCGATACTGTGGCACAACACCATGAAGACGAACCTTTTACTTCTGCAGAATCAGTCCTTGTCTACGTTGCCGATGCCATCTCAGGAGCCCGGCCTGGTGCTCGTTACGAAAACTATGACGAATACGTCAAACGCCTAGCCAAGCTAGAAGAGATCTCAAAATCTTATCAAGGTGTCAAAGAAGCATTTGCCATCCAAGCTGGTAGGGAAATCAGAGTTATTGT
>CBDUQH010000175.1:0-2041 GCA_965369335.1 uncultured bacterium | reverse complement strand
CCTTTGGTCCGAAATGTGTTTGAGCGGATTCATTCTAATGTGGAAAGTGCTGTGGCTTGGTTTATAAAAAAAAGTAATGTGGTTTTGGCTCCAAGTGAAGAGATGGTTAGGGAAGTTAAGTCATTTGGGATTGATACTAGGGTGCAGTTGGTGCCGCTATCAGCTCCAGTAAACAAGCTTATGGATGTGAAAGCTAAGGGTGAGAAACTTAGAAAAAAGATGATTAAAGATAGAAGTTTGATATATGTAGGAAGGTTGAGTGCAGAGAAAAATGTGAACAAGGTAATTGAACTATTTTGTAAATTAAGAGATGACTTGCCAGAGTTGAAGTTGGTCTTGGTAGGAGATGGTCCTGAGAGAAAGAGTTTGGAGAAGAAAGCAGAAAGTATGGGTTGTTTTGGAGATATTTTGTGGGTGGGAAAGGTGGAGTACGCAAAGTTGATCTCGAATGGTTATTTCTATTTGGGAGATGTGTTTGTGACTTTATCAACTGTTGATGCTTTGGGCTTATCAACGGTTGAGGCTATGGCTTGTGGGTTGCCAGTTATTGGAGTGAGAGGGTCTGTGACCGAAGAAGTGGCGGGAAAGGCTGGGATCTATATAGACCTTGAACTTGGTCAGAAAGATATTGAGGAAGTGAAGAGTTTGTTTGTGGATAAAAATAAATACAGGAGGTTGAGCAAAATTGCTTTGGGTGAGGTGGATAGGTTTAGAGAGAGTTATTGTGCAAGCTTGTTGGTGGATTCATGTGAAGGAAGAGCTAGAGAATAGATTTGGGTTGCTTAGTGGTGAGAGAAAAGGTTAGATTTGAAGTATGGTTGGTTTTGGAAGACATTTTTTATTTGAACTTAAAAGAAGGCAGATTACAGATCACAAAGGTTTGTGGGTGAATTCCTTTTTTAGGCAGATGGCCTATGCTTTGATTGGGGTGTTTGCGGCTATTTTTGTGTTTAGTTTTGGGAGAGAGAACTTTCTGGGAGGTGGAGTAAAAAATGGACTTTTGCTTTTGTTGCTTTTTTTGTTGATGGTGAGGTTGGTGGTGTTGGTGGGAGGGATTTTTATGGCTGAGTACGTGATTGATCGGATAGGGTATAGAAAGACTATTTTTTTATCTTTGGTGTTGAGTTCGTTGGCTTTTATGTGTTTGTCTGGTGTGTCTGTGACTGGTAGGTGGGAGTTGGTTTTGGTTTCGGGGGGCTTGTTTGGGATGGTGGTGAATACTTATTGGGTGGTTTATTACACTTTGTTGTCTGGAGGGATAAAGAAAAATAACGTGGGTAGATCTTATGGAGTGTTGGAAGCTGTGTCTAAGTTGGGTCAAGTAATGGCTCCTTTGCTAGGTGCCTTGCTGGCTGTTAAGTTTGGATTTTCGATGCTGTTTGTGTCGGGAATTGGTCTATTGTTGATTTCCTCTATCCCGATTTGGTTTTTACCTAGACATTTACATTTGGATAAGGTGAGTTGGAAAGAGTTTTTTGAGTGGGCGAGTGAGATGAAGTTTTTGAGGTTGGGGTTGGCAATGGGAGGAGATGCGGTTAATGAAGTAATTTATGCGGATGTATGGTCGGTGTATGTGTTTTTGATGTTGGGGAGTTTAAAGTCGATGGGAGTGTTTGGATCAGTGGTGCTGATGGCTACAGTGGTGTTTACTTATTTGGTATCTTGGGTTTTTGATAAAAAATCGAGAAGAGAGTTCCAGATTGTGGGAGTATCAGGGGGAATAATGGTGTGGATAAGCAGAGCTTTTGTGGGTGGTTTGGGTCAGGTGTTGTTGGTTGATACTTTGGATAAGTTCTTTTATTCTCTGAGTCATACTTTTTTCTCGGGCTATATGTTGAGGAGATCTCAAGGCAAGGAAAACTTTTCTTACATGGTTTACAGGGAGTTGTGGCGGTCTATTTGGTTAATTGTGGTTTATGTGTTTTTGGGAATAATGTTATTTGTGGTAGATATTAAGATGTTTTGGCTAATCTCGTTTGGGGTGGGGGCTTTGGGGCTTATACTGAGTTTGTTGGTGGAGGACCATAAGTAGGAATTTATG
>CBDUQH010000174.1:0-2114 GCA_965369335.1 uncultured bacterium | reverse complement strand
GTCTTTAGCGTCACCAACTTTTTTAGGGTCTCCCTGAGAAGTACTAAAGATATAAGCAGCAGCAATAATAGTGAGAAGAGCGACTCCACCACCAATGCTTAAGCCAATTCCAATAAATGTCTCAAGTATCCCACTGGCGGTACTGGGGATACAACCAAACGTAGTCCAGATACCGTTGTTATCAAATGAGCATTTTCGGCAAGATTCATAGGCTTGGTCATCTCCAATTTGTTCGCAAAGGTGAAAAGCATCGGATCCCATACAATCATCTCGACAAAAACCTTCCCCTGCCTCACAAACATTGTCACCACAAACAGGGTTTCGTGTTGCGAGCTCAGCACAAGCAGGCTCATACATGGGATTACTTTGGTCCACGAGATGTGAGCAGCCTGGATAACAGGTGCCATTTCCACAAACGAAGCAAGAGGAACAGCTACGAGTAGGAGTATCTCCTTCTCTCCAAGTACAAACTGGGCTATCTGCGTTTTGATCACCCAAGCAAATCTGAGTTCCGACTCTTCCTCCCACATCACAAGCCTGGGTGTATGTACAACGTCCAGAATCAATGGATCTGTCTAGATCTAAGTTTGGCCTTACTTTAAATTCACAAATATTTACGTCAGGACCGGTTTGGCTTTTTCTGAGCATTGCCGAGATAGGAACTACTTCAACTAGTGAGTTGGTGACACCAAGTACTACGTCATTTTCCCGAATAGAGTGGTTAAACTGACGTGTAATGTGCATGAAAGCACCACCACCGCCCACACTACACAAACCACCATCTTCAGTTGGTCCTAACGTAGAGTTTTCGAGAATGTAATACTCACTGGTTAATGGATTATTACCAGCAACATCTCTAGCGAGATCATTTTTGTGGAGTTGAAAATACCATCCTTCATTGCTGTTGCTACAGGACAAGTCTTGTCCTTCAGTGTACACTTCAAATCTCCAGGTAATTGGAGTGTTGAATGGTAAGTAAACATCTTCAACCTCTGCTTCATTTTGAAATGCACCCGAATCAGCAAGGATTTCTTCGGTTGCTTGATTAATTAATTGAAATCTACACTGAACTGAATCAACTCGACGTTGTGCCTCTACTTTCCCAGGAAAAACTCCCACAGCACCAACGGCCAATAAAAAAAACAACGCACAAGCCAGAGATTTTTTGAGTATGCGACTTAACACTACCATATTGTACCGCATCTTTAGCCGAGTGAGGAGAGGGGTAATTGCCTTATGAGATAAAGGCTTATCTTCCCTCTACACCAGATATTTGCTAGACTAAACAAGCAATGTTGCCATTTGATTTGAAAAAGACCATCAGGGTTTTGTTTTTGCTTGTTCTAACAGGGTTTTTTATTTATTCTTCTAAGTCAGTTTCTGTTGTTTGGGCGGTAGATCCTGTAGATGAACTTCAACAACAAATTGATGAACTTGAAAAGCTCAAGAAACTCTCAGAAGAGGCAACAGCCCCTCTAGAAAAAGAACTCGCCTCTCTTGAGCAACGGGTTCAAAATGCGCGCAGTGGTATTGCTTCGGCGAAAAAGCAGTCACAAGATTTGGCCAAAGACATTGAAGTCAGAGAAGAGGAGTTAGCTGTCCAGTATGTGATTTTGTCTAAGCGAATTGCCCAACAGTACAAGCGTTCTCGGCATGAATCACCACTGTTAACCTTTTTTTCGACACAAGATGCAATACAGTTAACCAAAGATTTAGCGTATCGTAGCTCAGTCAAAGCTCAGGATGATCTCTTGATTCAGAAGATTTCAGGTGATATTGCGCAACTTGAAGCTGACAGAGTCAAGTTAGAAGAAGATCAGAAACGTTTGGCTTCGCTAGAAGCGCAACTTGACGATCAGGCTGGTTTTTTCCGTAAAGAAATCACTGGTGCTAAATCATATCAACAGGATTTGTCCGGTCAAATTGCCGCCCTTTCTGCTCAGCAACAAGCAATTATTAATGCTCGATCTGGGACAACGACGACTTCAGTGGGAGATGTGCCGCTAGCTGACGACTTTAATGCGTCCATCGGTTTCAAAGCTCAGGCGCCGGGTAATAGTTTTGCCGTGTTTTCATTTGGAGCATACACTCATCGTAATGGTATGAGCCAATAT
>CBDUQH010000173.1:0-2149 GCA_965369335.1 uncultured bacterium | reverse complement strand
GGGTGGGTACTATTGCGGTTAGAGGTGATGGTGAGGGAGATGGGGAAGGGATTATGCCTCCTGAGCCGGATGCGGTGAGAGCTGGTAAGTTGCTTTCACCTTGTGCGTAGACAACAAAGCTGCGTTTGAAAGTTTGGAGGATTCCTAATTCGTCGATAAAGCTTAGGGTGATAGTGTGTTCGCCTGGTTCAAGATTATCGGGAGGGCTCCAGGCAAAAGTGCCGTCGGTGTCTACAGTAACTTCGTCTTCATAAGTGACAGGAGATTCAACTTTGATCTGGAGCGTTTTTCCAGCTGGAGCTTTACCTTGAATCTCAGGCAAAGTGGTGTTAAGTTGTTCCCCTTCTTTACTTGGATTAAGAAGGATAATTTGGTCAGTATTGTTGGCTGATTCAGTAGTAGATTCTTCTCTGGCAGTGGCTTCTACGGGTGAATCTTGGGAAAAGTTAAAATTTTGACCTAAAGTGATGGTTGGAGTGGGCTGATCATTGGCGGTGGAGGTGGTGCCTGTAGTGACGGTACCATCAGGGCCTAAGACTTCAATGGAAATTGTGTCAGTATCTTGGTTGTAGCTGATGTAGCTTGATAAGTCTTTTGTTCGAATGGTTGAGAGAGGAATGGCCCAAGATCCAGAAGCTCTGACTAAAGTTGATAATGTGTCAGAGTTGCTTAGATTTAGATAGAGAATGGCCCCTTCAGCCGGAGTACCAGCTGGAGTGTTGACTGTACCATAAGCAGTTTCTGCTTCTTGGGGAGAACCAAGAGTTGGCCCTGTGGCAACCTGATAAGGGTTTCCAGAGTTGTCAAATAAAGATTGGCTTGGTCCTGATCCTATTTTGAAGTAGTAAGTTGTGCCAGGACTTAAACTTCTGACTGTGATGTGGTGGTTTCTAAAGTTTCCCGTTTGACCAGTGAGCTGATCTCGATCATCGGTAACTGTGGTACCCAAAGATTGGGTAGTGCCATATTTGATGAAGCCAGTGGTGGCTTCATCGGTGACCCAAGAAACGGTGAAAGACCTGTCGGTGACGTTGGAGATTTTTAAATTCTTAGGAGTTAATTCTGGTCCGGCTCTGGGAAGAAAATTAGTATCTCTACCTACGAGAAAAACACCGGCACCAGCGCCTATAAAAAGAATTAGAAGAGCTAAGATGGTGGGTATTTTTTTTCTAAGTAGTTCTTTTTTCATAGGTTTTTTGGTTGTTCAATAGGTCAACCTCGCCATAAAAATGGGAGTAGTACTATGGTAACTAGGTGTGGGAATGAACTCAATAGGTCAAATCGGATCATTGTGTAAAAGAGTTAACTGGTGAAGGTTGTGCTGAAGGGGTTGAAGATGGAGTGTTTGAGAGAAATCCAGAAGATGGGGTGGCGGTTTGTGAGGGTAAAAATAGGTTTGGAGAAGCGGAAGGCTTTGGGATGTTTTTTACACTTGAGAGTTGTGAGGAGGAAACTGAGAGCCGATCTTGGAGAGATTGAGCTACTTCTAGATAGAGATTGGCAGTGATTGGTTCTATCTTTTCTTGAGGCAACTTCTCTTGGCTTCTTTTCTTGTAAGAGTAGTAAATTTCAAACCCAATCCAAACAACAACAACAACGAAGCTGATAAGGGCAATCCTGTAGATTGTTTGCTTGATTTGGAGATTTCTTTTTGTGTTTGAGTCCATTACTGAGTTGGATTGCTAATACTTAAGTTTGGAGTGTAGTAGGCAGTAATTTGAAGACTTAAGATTACGGCTTGGTTGTTTAAGTCTTCCTGAGGTTGAGTAAAACTGATGGAGTTGATTTCTAAAATTCTGTCTAGCTGTTTTATGTCTTTGAGTAGTAATTGTTGGTCTTGATAATTACCTATGGTAGAAAATCTAAATTCAATTGGGTTAAAAGTGCCGGTAGTTTGATTTTGATTGTAAGTGCTAACAGTGTTACTTCTTAAAGCGATTATGTCCAGATTGTTTTTGTTGACTAAATATTCCAATTGAAGCAGCAAAGTGGTGAAATCATCATCGTCTGGGATAGCAACATCAAAAACATCAAAGAGATTTTGAGACTGCAGATATTCATCCTGTGCAGAAGCAAGGGCTTTTAATTTTTTGTCCATTTGGGCTTCAATGTCTTTTTTTTCTTCCAGCTCTCCTACCAACTGAGAAAC
>CBDUQH010000172.1:0-2176 GCA_965369335.1 uncultured bacterium | reverse complement strand
GGCATAGATGAAGTGGGTGTGTGGAGAAGTGATGATATTGTTAGAGCCGTCAAATTTATTGTTGCAAAGGGTGCTGATTGGAGAAGCTTGAATGATTTAAGGGCTTGTTTGGGGTATAAAAAGTTTAGAGATGAAGTGTTTTTGGATGAAGCTAGGGTGAGAGGAGCCGATATGATTGAGGAGGCAAATAAGGATGTGAAAGAGTGAGCTTTGGTTGTGAATTGTGTGATGTAAGGGTAAGATTTGCTGAGTATGTCTGAAGAATCTAAAAAAGGGCTAAGTTTTGAGAGTTGGCATCGAGATAGTTTGAGTAGTTGGTTGGGTGAGAGTGATGTCGATTGGCTAGGTATTGATGGTCGTTATTGGGTGTTGTGGGCAGAAAGTAAAGGAGTGATGCCGCCAGTTAGTAGTGAAAATAGACGCTTGGCTTATTGGGAGTTTGTGGGTTTTAGCTTAGGTTTAGATGAGGCCGAGAGAAGAATTGAGTCGTTGCCACAGATTAAAAGAGCCTATCCCAGAGGTGATCTGATGAGAGTTGCTTTGTTAGAAGAGGAAACGGGTTGGATATTATCTAAGCTAAAAAATCCTGATTATCAGTGGACGAGTGAAGATAGAGACGGATTGACAGGAAGATTGGTGGGTGCTTGTTTGGCGAGTGGAGATGTGGGGCCGGTTGAAAGGTTGGTGATTAATAACAGTAATCTAAGTTGGGGGGCAAACGTTTGGGAGCGTATGAGTACCAATTTGCATATGATGATTTATAAACAAGCGGAGACAGAAGGAATTGGAGATATTCAGGTTTTTGAAGGGTGGGTACGGAGTAAGTTCAGAGGAATTAAGACTGCTGGAGATTACATCAAAGCTTGTGTGGGGCTGTTGGTGTTGAGTCAAAATCATATAAATTTGTGGGAAAATTATGGGGATGAGTATCTGTATTTAAAGAAAAGTGTGGGAGTTGTTGCTGAGAAGTGGAGTACTAATCCTTCGGCAGTAAGTGTGATTTATAGTTGTATGGTAAGTATGGCAAATGAGTTTGAGCCAAATGATGAAAAAGGGTCTGTTGAGTTTTTTGGTAAGCATGCGTATCGTGAGTTTTGTAGGGTTGATCCGGGAGAGATAACAGATGTTTTGGGTGCTGCAAATATTTTACTAAATGAAGCAAGAAAGCTGGGGGGAAATGATGCTGTGATGGATTTACTTAAAAAACTAAACACTATGAAAAAGTTTGAAAATTATCAAGGTTGGTTTTGTGGGAAGACTGCTCATGTGTTGGCTAAATGTGCACAAAGTACAGAGGATTTGGGTACAGTTGATTCTTATTTGAGCTCAATTAGCAATCTTGATTACAGGCGAGAGTGGTCGGCTCACGTAGCCACTGAGTTGTTTGGGAATCCCAAAATAAAGGTCGAGCTAAGTTATGGCTATCTTCAGAGGGCTTTTGAATGGGGATTAGATTTTGATGGAGCTAGTTTGTCTGAAGTGATTGAAGGATTGGTTAAGGCTTGTTATAGGACTGGAGATTGGAGCGTGTTGGAGCGGTTTTTAAATTCAGGAATAGATGATGCGGTGAAGTTGGAGACTTATTGGCAGACAAATAAGTTGGTTAAATTTGACTAGATGTGTTTATTGTTAGAGGTGAGTTTGGGTGTGGTTTATGTTGGGTTGTGGGTTTTTGAGTCTCGGGGTAAAATTGATGGACTAATTTACTGTTTATGAATTAGAGATAGGGTCGTAGTTTAATGGTAGAACAAGGGTCTCCAAAACCCTTGGTGGGGGTTCGATTCCCTCCGACCCTGCAACTGAGAATCGAACCTAAATTCCCTCAAGAAAAAAGGTTCGATTTTTTGATATTCGGAAGGAATTTAATCAAACCTAGGTCATAATAATTATTACAATGAAGCGTTATATACTCTTTTCTAATCCACAAATGGACGATATCAACAAAGTAGTTGAATTGATGTTGCCTTCCGAGATTCAAAATCACAAAGTAGGATATATGCCACCTACTGGCTCTGAGTCACCAAAAATGTATGAAACATATTGGAGGGAAAAAATAGAGAGTTTTTCTGGATCACTAGAATTTGTTGATGTTACTTCAAAAGAATCTGCATCTTTAATTAGGAATCTCAATATACTTCTGCTTACGGGAGGCAATACATTTGAATTTTTGTATAAC
>CBDUQH010000171.1:0-2179 GCA_965369335.1 uncultured bacterium | reverse complement strand
CTACAACAACCAACTCCCCAACTAAACACCACCAAAAAAAAAAAAAACCAATTAAAAGGTATTTTTTTCCCAAATAAACCCACACTCTCGTCTTTTTTCATTATTCTATTCTATCTCCTTATTTTTTATTCACCAGCACTATATATTGTGTAGCTACCATTACTAAAAACCAACTTATAATTTTCAGAAAAATATCGAGTATCAGCCCCATAACTCACACTTTTTTCTTGGGGGCCAATCACCACATAGTCTACTTTATATTTATCTATCAACTCTTCATCGTTTTTGTCCCCAGTAAACATATATTTAATTTCATTTTGGCGTTGAAAATAGTTAATTCCATAAGACCAAACCCAGCCTGGAAAACCCAAAAGGATTCTCCTTCCAGTCATCATTGGCACTGGGTGGTTGTGACTATCACCAGTTAAAAACAAAGCTTCACTTTTTGTATTGTTCAAGATCCACTCAGATACCACCAAATCGTCATTGGAAACGAGTCTGATTTTTTGAAGCTCATATCTTCCCATTTGCCAAACATCCAAAACTCCAGCCAATATACTCACTACAAACAGTCCTGAAGCCAGCAAACCTGCACCCATTTTCTCAACTTTATACAAACGCACCAACACCATTGCACTCAAAACTGATACCATCAAATACCAATGTGTAAACACTTTTGTATTATCAAACGCATTGGGTTGCCAGATAAATAAATTACTTGCCATAAACATTATCCAAAAACCCAATCCAAAAAATTTCAGTCTTTTTTTTGCTTCAGACAACAACCCCAGCAACGCCACTATGATCATCAATCCAGTATTTTTAACCCAAAACCAAATCAACCACCCATACAACTTCTTAGAAGTCCATCCAATCCTAAACTTAATAAAATTTTCAGACACGCTACTATAGTAATAGTAAATTATCTGTCCTAACCCAACAGTTAGCATTGGCAGCCAAAACCCAAGCCAATGAATCAATACTCTTTTCCACCTCTTTCTTTCCACCCACAACTGATACAGCATTGTCCATCCTCCCATAGCAATGACTGCAACAAAACTATGAGCATGGATCAAAGGTAAAATCATTCCTATCAAACCAGCTAAGCTCAACTTTCTTGGTCGGTCTTTACTCTCCATACTCATCCAAAACAAGACATAGCAAAACACACTTAAACCAAAGCCCATTAAAAACCCTCTCTGGGGTACCACTTGAGAAGTAATAATGTTTATCCATTGTATTTCTGCCGAATCAATATAAGTATATTCGTGGCTCAGCTTCATACTCAGATCAAAGTTATTACTTATAAGATCAGTCCAGAGCCACAAAAACCCCAGCCCTCCATTAAACAAAAACAAAAAAACACTTAAAACAGAAACCAAGCCATCTTTGGTTAACACTTTCCCAAACAACCAAATCGCCAAAACCAAACCCATAGAGAAAACCAAACTGGGTACAAGAAATGACCCCCAATAACTACTTCCCAATACCATCAACATTGCCGAAGCAAAATCTGCCATAAAAGGATATGAAAATTTTTCACCAGCATAAACAGGCAATTCACCTGGACTAAAATTGTTGCTATACAAAAATGAATGAGTATAGGTTAAATGAGCCGCCCAATCTCCCCAAACAGTCCTCCAACCAGCATAAATCCCATCATCTTCCCAAACCAACATTCTAGACCACAGCAGTCCAAACAACACCAGCCAAAACAACCAAAAACCCAACCATCTCCATCGAATTTTGTGCTGTTTTTTTACCATCCAAAATGTTTTTTTTGCTGCTTTTCCACCTCTCTTAAACCAGTACACCACCACCCAAAAGGCTATCATCACCATCACACCCCACACTACTTTATCAGAAAAACCAACTAGGCTTACAACGACAAAGCTTATCCAACTAATCAAACTAAAACCTATTAACAATCCGCCCAACCAAGTAAAAACTCCTCCTAGTCTAGTTCTAAAAAAGTCAATTAAACTTACTCCCAACACAAGTGAAACTAACCAAAAAAATACCACTCCACTCAGCATAATATCATTCCTAGTTATTTGTTTTTTTATATTTAATCCAATCCCAAAACAACCACCCCAAGCTCACCAATAAAATCACATTTCTAAACACCAACACCCAGAAAATACCTTCACCTTTCCCTACAGAAAAAAAAGTCCCCAAG
>CBDUQH010000170.1:0-2186 GCA_965369335.1 uncultured bacterium | reverse complement strand
TCATCAGCCCCATCCTCCCAGCCCTACTTTACTTTTAAAATTTCTAATTAATCCAATTGATCTAAAAAATTACCAAGCTACAATTAATCTGTTTGAGATTTGATAATTGTGATTTGATATTTACTTAGAAATTAGTCCAATTAGATCAATTAGAAATTGCGTTCATGCTTCTCTCCGCCCCAGTCACCAAAATTCCTCTTATCGGCGATCACTACGCCCGCTCACTCAAAAGACTAGATATCCACACTGTACAAGACCTGCTTCACCACTATCCAGTTCGTCACATTGACCGCTCCAAATTCACCCCCATATCAGAACTAGTTGAAGGTGAAACCTCCACCATCATCGCCACAGTCATTAGCTTCAAAGATGTCTACACTCGCGGCGGTAAAAATCTCCAACAAGCCGTTGTCTCCGACGAAACCGATCACTTATCTATCACTTGGTTTAACCAAAAATACCTATCCAACACCGTTAAAGAAGGCCTAACTTACGCTTTCTCAGGCAAAGCCAAATCCTATCGAGGCCATATCACCCTTACCGCTCCCGAATTTGAAAAAGTTGACACCAACTCAGACCATCCCACCCCCACACTCCACACTGGCCGTCTCGTTCCTGTATACCCCCAAACAGCTGGTGTCTCATCCAAATGGCTTCGATCCCGAATCAAAGCTGCCCTAAAACTAATCACCATCCAAGACCCTCTAGCACAACAGATTATCACCCAAAACCATTTACAACCGCTTGACTATGCACTAAAACACATTCATTTCCCCCAGGACTCACAATCACTACAAGCGGCTAAAGATCGTCTAGCCTTCGACGAGCTCTTTTTGCTTCAGTTAAAAGGCGCCATCAAAAGAAACACTTGGCAACAAAAAACCACCAACCACACCATCGACCACGACCCCAAACAACTCAAAAAGTTTGTCGACTCCCTTCCCTTTAAACTAACAAAAGCCCAACAAAAAGCCTCCAAAGAAATCCTTGCCGATCTCAAAAAAAACAAACCCACCAATCGTCTCCTAGAAGGCGACGTCGGTTCAGGAAAAACAGTTGTCGCTGCTATTGCCGCCTACGCTACCCATTTGAGTGGCTATCAAACAGTCCTCATGGCCCCTACCGAAATCTTAGCCAACCAACATTATCAAGAACTAAAATCTCTTTTTAAACACACCAAAGTCGACATCGGCCTCTACACAGCCGCTAACAAAACCCAAGGCCAACACCATATCACCGTCGGCACCCACGCCCTCCTTTTTAACCTCGATCAAAATCCCAACCTCGGACTCGTCATTATCGACGAACAGCACCGCTTCGGCGTTAACCAAAGAGCCAAACTAGAAAATCTTGGCAACAACCCACACCGCCTCACCATGAGTGCTACCCCCATCCCCAGAACCATCGCCCTCACCCTCTACGGTGACCTCGACGTCTCCATTATCGACCAAATGCCCATTGGTCGAAAACCAGTCAAAACCTGGGTAGTGCCCCACCAAAAACGCCCCAGTTCCTACAAATGGATCCAAGACCAAATCAACGCACACAACTCCCAAGTGTATGTCGTCTGCCCCCTCATTGACCCCTCAGAAGCAGAAGAACTTAAAAACGTTAAATCAGCCACCCAAGAATTCGACTCACTCAAAAAAATCTTTCCCAAACTCAATCTTGGACTCATCCACGGTCGCCTAAAGTCAGCCCAAAAAGACCAAGTCATGTCCAACTTTGCCCAAGGTAAAATTGATGTTTTAGTCAGCACTTCTGTCATCGAAGTCGGCGTCAACGTTCCAAATGCCAGCATCATGGTCATCGAAGCCGCCGAAAGATTTGGCTTGGCCCAGCTACACCAACTTAGGGGCCGCGTTGGTAGGGGAGACTCACAAAGCTATTGCTTCTTATTCACTTCAACTCAGGACAAAACAGAAACACATCGCCTTCAAGCCCTAACCAAACACAATTCTGGTTTCAAACTAGCCAAAATCGATCTCAAACTCAGAGGGCCAGGAGAAGTCTTTGGTACCAACCAACACGGATTTAAAGACCTAAAAATCGCCAAACTTAGCGATAAACAGCTCATTCAAACCACCAAACAAGCCGCCCTTGATCTAATCAAAACCGACCCCAACCTGACTAAACACCCTCAAATCAAAGCCCAACTCAACTTCGACCTTGACCCTCAAAAAATC
>CBDUQH010000169.1:0-2200 GCA_965369335.1 uncultured bacterium | reverse complement strand
CCACGACGGCATCTTGATAACTTCACTTCATGCCAGAGATCAAACAAGACTCTACACTAAACAGACCAACAAAGGTAACCCCGAAGACAACTTAGACCTATCTAAAGAAGAAAAAGAATGTATTAAAAATGTACTTAATTGGAGCAAGAAAAAATGACAAATCCCAAAACCCTTATCGCTGCCCTGGTGCTTTATCTCGTCTCCACGGGAGTATCATACGCAGCTTTTAACTATATTACCCCAACTTTCTCACCTTCTAGTTCAACCCAAACCCAAAATGAACAAGAAGAAGGATTACGTTTGGCCATCGACCCTTCAGAACCACGAGATCAAGAATGTCCTCTAAACGGAGCATATTACACAAAAACCGAACTAGAAGCTTGGGAAGAAAGACGCCCGCTTCTAGTAATGATTGAAAATCATAGCGAAGCCCGCCCTCAATCCGGATTAAATCGAGCTGACATCGTCTACGAAGCCCTTGCCGAGGGCGGTGTTACTCGTTTTATGGGCGTCTACTACTGTGGTGCCATGGCCAAAGACACCAACTTAGCTCCTGTCAGAAGCGCTAGAACTTACTTCCTGGACTGGGCTAGCGAGTACGGCGAATATCCCCTTTATGCTCATGTCGGTGGTGCCAACTGTAGTGCCGACGCAGGCACTGGTCGCTGTAAATCAGACAAACGTGTCCAGGCTCTAGAACAAATTCAACAATACGATTGGGGAGGTAGCACTGGCAACGACATGAATCAATTTTCAATTGGCTATCCCACCTTTGTTCGTGACTACAATCGTCTTGGCAGACAGGTAGCAACCGAACACACTATGGTCTCAAGCACCGAACTACTTTGGGAGCTTGCCCTCGAAAGAGGTTGGTCCAATCTCTCACCAGATGGTGAAGACTGGGTTGACGCCTACACTCCTTGGGAATTCCAAGAGGAAGCTAAAGAATCTGATAGGGGAGACGTAGCCAGTATTAACTTCGATTTCTGGGACGGATTCACAGAATACGGTGCCCAGTGGGCCTACGATTCTGCCACCAACACTTACAAACGATCCATCGCTGGCACACCATTAAAAGACCTAGAAACCGACAATCAAATAGAAACCAAGAATATCCTCATTCTATTTATCAAAGAAGAGGCTTCAGTCGACGAACTCAAACATATGTACTACCACACCATTGGTAAAGGTGACGGGCTTCTCTTTAGAGATGGACAAGTTGAGGAAATCAATTGGAGTAAAACTAAACGTACTTCCAGGACTCTACTGACTGACTCCAAAGGTAAACCTGTCCAGCTAACAAGAGGTAAAATTTGGATCCAAGTAGTAGCTCCAAATACAGAAATTAGTTACTAATACTCTGCCCAACCAAACCCCCTGCCCGGAAGGACAATACCATGGCCAAACTCCAAGACTTTATGCTCTCACGGGTTAGAGTCAAGCTACTAAAAACTTTTCTCACCAAACCCAACGACATGTTCTACGTTCGCCAACTGACTCGAATTACCGGTGAGGAAATCAACGCTGTTAGGCGCGAACTCTCTCGCATGGTCAAAATTGGCTTCATCAAAAGTGAAAAAAGAGGCAACAGACTCTACTATTACCCTAGCAAATCTTACGATTTCTACTCAGAATTACTAGCCCTTGTAGCCAAAACCACCAACCTTGGATTTGACATCAGAAAAAACAAAAACAAAATTGGCAAAATCAAGTTCGCAGTTCTCTCCACCAAATACATTCGCCAGCTCGATCGAGAATCAAACGAAGTAGACCTCCTCGTTGTCGGCACCGTTATTCTTCCAGAGCTAGCCAAAATCGTCAAAAAAGAAGAAGCTAGAAGAAAAATTGAGATGAACTATACTGTAATGACCCAAGAAGAATTTAAATTCAGAAAAGATCGCCGAGATCCTTTCCTCCTTGGAATTTTACAAACCAGTCGTATAATGCTGCTTGGTGACGAGGAGGACTTACTCGACAAAAAACCAATCGAAGCTACAACCAACCAACAATAAGTCTTTTAAAAAAGTGTCAAAAATTGTCCAAACCGGAAACTCACTGGCCATCACTATACCTGCAAAATTTGCCAAAAGAATTGGAGTTAAACAAGGTGATGATGTCGATGTCAAAACTCATCCCCAAAAAGGCCAACTAGTTGTCACTTTTAAATCCATGCGACAACTACCTCTAATAAAATAATAAC
>CBDUQH010000168.1:0-2260 GCA_965369335.1 uncultured bacterium | reverse complement strand
CGCCAAAATCGTTGTCGGTTTTGTTTGGATCTAATTTAGGAGGTAGTGCTTTGAGGAGGATGGCTACGGCTTGGGGATAGTCTGGGGGTAGATGTTGTTTGAGGATGAGTGCGATGTGGGTGATTCTTTGTTTGAGTTCTAGATGGGGAAATTGGGTGAGGATTTGGTTGGTGAATTTTTTGGAGTTAAGTTGTGGGTAAGCAGTTTTGATGAGTTTGGTGAGACGGGTGATGGTTTTGGGGTTGAAAAGATGATCCTTTAGTGAAAATTTTTCTGGCATGGACGGAGATTATACCTTTTGAGATTAAAGTATTTATTTGAGTGAAAGGGAAAATTGGGCGGTGCGGGTCTGGCCAGGTTGGATGAGGCTGTCTGGGGAACCAAAGAAATCTGAGTTGGGATCGGCTTCGACTGGTTCGATGCAGACGTAGTTGGAATCTTTTTGGATTAAGTCTGGAGTAGAGCCGACCCAGATCATGGCTTTGGAGAAACCTGATTGGGTGAGAGTGATGGTGGGAAGTTCTGGGATGGAGATTGAGTTTTTGGGTTTTAAGTCGACAGCGATGCCATCTTTGTGGGAGGTGATGATTGGGGTAAGGTCTTGGCTGTTGAGTTTGGTGCTCTGGAAGCCTTTGGGGGCGTGAAAGTAACAGTGTTCGCCTGAGTTGAGTGGGATAGGAGTGGTGGAGTTGTTGGTGTGGGACATTTGGAGAGTGAAGTGGTTGGGTTTTAGGGTGAGAGTTTGTTGAAAGTAAACATCTTTGGGATAGTTGTCTTCGGTGATTTGATGGTTGAAAGTGATTTGGTTATCGTCTGAAGAGACTTGGACGGTTTGGTTTCTTAAGCTGCCGTGTTGGGGAAGGTCAAAGAGGTTATCTCGGTCGGGACCAAAGACAGGAGTGCAGGGATGGGTGTGGCCGACTTTGCCGTCACCTCGGGTGATTTGGGTGAGGATAGGAATACCTTTAAGGGTGAGGGTTATTCTGGCTCCAGAAGGATCGGCGGTGAGGGAGTCATTTTGGTTGGTGGTGATGGTGTGTGGCGAAGGCATAAAGTGATTATAGACTAGAGTTTTTGGAGATGGGTTTTTTTGAATTGGGTGGGGTATTTGAGGCCGTAGCCAAGGAATCGATCGATGGCGATGTGGGCGGTGAGGATAAGAGAGTAGTTGAGAATGAGAGGGAAACCAAAATAAAGTCCAGTAAAAGCGAGGAGAAGGGCAGTGGAGTAGTTGTGGAGAGCGTTGTACGTGTATGAGCCAAGGTGGTTGTTGATGAGATACCCAATCATAGACAGATCTGGGGTGAGGATGAGGAGGATGAAAAATGGCCAACTAAAATTGAGTTGGTAGTAGATAAAAAGGGAGAAAAGGAGGATGGTTAGGGATTCGAGTTTGAGAATTTTGGGGATCATTTGAATATAGAGTATACAGTATCTAGTATAATGATGGGATGAGTGATGATTTTATCAAAAGATTGAGAGCTGCTGATGAGTTGTTGTCGGAGAAGACGACAAGTTTGCAGAAGTTTGAATCGGTGCGGAAAATGGTGAAGGGAATAAATAAAGATTTGGATGAGAAGCTGGAGAAAACGAGTAGGGCTTTGAAAGATTTTGATAAGGTGAAAAAAGATAAGTGGATTGAGTTGGGGGCTGAAAAATTGCCTGAAAATACAAAAGAGCAAAAGAAGAAGAAAAAGGCTTTGCTGTTGTTGATTAGAAGATGGAAGAGTTTGAGAAGTGAAGTTAAAAGAGTCAGCAAAGAGTTTGAAGCGATGAGAGAGAGTGAGTTGAAGGTGGAAAAAGCCAACAATGTGAGAAAGCTAGTGACACAGGCTAAAGGGCCTTTGGGTCTGATTACTTTGGTGGCGGTGGGTTTGGTAGTGGTGAATGTATTGACGGGTAAAGATGGAAAAGAGATTGAGCCAATTGTGGTGGGGGGAGAAGTGGAAACTATTGAGGTAATTAGAGTGGGGGATAAATTGGTGCCTTTGAGTGAAGTAACGGAGGCAAAAGGTGCTGAGTGTGAAGGAGAGGAGCATTATCATGGTGTTTATCATGAAGGGGTGAGAGCGTTGGATGGAACATTGATTGAAGATCCAGATCCTTATGGGTGTGGGTTTGGGTTGGTGGATAGTGTGGAAGTAGAAGTAGTTGGGATTGAGTGAAGTAGGTCACAGATTAGGAAGGGTTTATTTGGTATGTTGAATTGAGATGAAAATAATCGAGTACATGGCTTGGATAGGTGGTGTGTTGTATGTGG
>CBDUQH010000167.1:0-2292 GCA_965369335.1 uncultured bacterium | reverse complement strand
CTATTTGGTCTGTCTTTGGGTTTTCTTCTGTTTTTTAGCAAATCTAGATATAAATTGACAAGTATTCTAGTGGTCCAAAGTGTGCTTGGTTTGGTGATAATCATAATGTCAACATCGTCGTTTTTTGTTGCATTGTTCATGGCTAACGAACCTGTGAGATAAATTGCTTGTATGGTTGGAATTAGTTTAAGCTGATTGATGATGTTTCGGGTTTTGTTTAGTTTTTCACGAGATGTTTTTTCACGTCCCAGCCTAGTATCGACCAACACACCCCGACCTTGAAGGGTGTAAAATTTGGTTTGCTCCCCTACTCTATTTTCCGCATATTTTTTTGACGAATTGAGTTCGATTACCTTATTCTGTTTTACTAGTTGATCGAGAGTTTTTTTTAACTGTGCTGGAGTTGTTTTTTTTGATGAGACTAAATATTGATGTATTTCCCCTATTGTTAAGGGGAAATTAAATATATCTGAATAGATTAGGGTTTTTAGAATTGCTTGTTTTATCACAGTATTTGGAGATTTCTAATCACTCCCCTACTCTATCCTAAAATGTTGAGAAAAGCGATGAAAATTACTGGGCTGAAGTGGCGTATCTAGATAAGATTTGGACTATGCCCTTAGATGCAGTCTCTAATGCGGCACTGGGTGCTGTCCCCGAGTTTGTGCCGTTTATGGCGTCTTCGTAGTATTTGATAATACCGTCATTGAGACCATTATCAAAAGTGCTTGAAGCCATAGGCCAACTTCTTGCCAATGGCGCTTGTTCTATGTAGGCACCGACTATGGGGTCTGCAATGAGTTCGTTGGCCATGTCTATTCTGGAGTATGGCTCTCCAAACAATCTTTCTTGCGAAGCCTGGGCATACAGTTTTTCTAAGTTTTCTTGTGTGGAGAGAAATTTTAACAACTCCCAAGCCTGGGCTTTGGATTGGCTTTGTGCAGAGACTCCTTCAACCCAATAAGTGGCCCAAGTGACCTCTTCACCTGGGAGTTGTGGAAGTGGGGCTGTTTTGAAGTTGAGAGAAGGGTTTATGTCTTTTATTTCATGAGCCCTCCAGGAAGGACCTATCATCATGGCAGCTTTTTCGGTGGCAAAAGCTGTGGTTGAGTTGGGTAGAGTTTGGTTCCAGATTTTGTCGGTTGAGGCAAAGAGGGTATAAAAAGTAAGTGCATCTTGAGCGAGTGAGTCAGTTGGGTTTGCTGGGTCAGCTCCGTTTTGGAGCAGCATCAAACCAAGGATGTCGGAATAGTGGTCGACATTGCCCGTTGTACCTAAAGCAATTCCGGATCTTTCGATATTGTTGCCAGATTTGACGGTGAGTTCTGTGGCAGTGTCTCGGAGTTCGTCCCAAGAACTGGGAACGGATTTGCCGGCAGTGTTAAAAACATCTTCGTTGTAATAAAGGGCGAGGCCGTCGATCATAAGTGGGATACCAACGTAGCTATTGGAAACTTTAAGGTCTGATGAGGCAACAGGATAAAAAGTTGATTGAAATTCTGAGGCTGACATGACAGTACTGGGTAAAGTATCAAGGTCTTTGGTCAACATAGGCACCCAAGTGTTGTGGTAACGAAAGATGTCTGGACCAGACCCACTAGCCAGAGCTGATTGTAGTCTTTCACGATAATCTTTGGGAGACTGCTGAGTGTAGTTAACGGTTACATTGGGGTTTTGAGCTTCAAATTCTGAAAGAATGGCTGTCATCACAGTTGAAGGTTCCCAAAGCCCCCAATACTCGATGGTTGTAGTTTGTTTTTTGGCTGTTTGTTGAGTAGTTGGAGAGGTTGTGCCAGTATTTGAATTTGAACTAAAAAGGAATCTGTATGCAACAAAACCTATTGCGGCAAACAAAACAAGTACAAAAATGATGAGTAAGATGGGTTTTAGTTTTGATTTTTTGATATCACTTGGACTAGCAGCTGAAGGGGTAATGTTGGTGTTTTCCTGTGGTGGGTTTGGTGGTGGTGAAGATGGAGGAGTGGGAGGCTGAGAAGGAGCAGCCTGTGATGGAGTAGGAGGAACTGCAGGGTTTGGTACCGGAGAAGGTTGTGATGACACAGGAAGGGTAGGACTAGGCATAGTGTTGGGTTGTGGTGGAGCGGGCGCAGGTATAGGATTGGGTTGTGGAGGCAGTGGAGGTGAAAAAGGAGTATTTGGCTGGTTTGAATTAGGCAGATCTGACATAATTATTTTGCTGATTTTTTTCTCTGGTAATCTTGCCATATAATAGCATTTATGCTGAAACGTATGCAATTGTTTATTGAACAGATTAAAAGATATTTTCATCAC
>CBDUQH010000166.1:0-2386 GCA_965369335.1 uncultured bacterium | reverse complement strand
ACCCCAACCAAATCCCACCACACCCAATTTATCTTTCTCACCATTTTTATTCTCCTAATATTCTCGGGAGCCGTTATTCTCGGGTACTTCTACTTTAACAAAAGCACATCAACTCCAACCAACAATCAAACTGACACTTCACAATCTCAGCTAGAAATTGACCCCAATACTACAGAGTACTCAGACCCTTCAAGCACTTTCACTATCGCACTCCCCAACAACTTCCAAGTATTACCCGAGCCTCTAACTTCATTCAACTCCACCTGTTACCTTTTTTATACCACCCAAGACCCAGATCAACTTGTCCATTTTACTCTCGATATACTCGATAACTCACCCAACTTCTCCATCTGTACCACCAACCATCGCTCAGCCTACGAAGGCGCTTCACTTGTTCAAGACACCTCACTCACCTCCGAGACTATCAACTCAGACTACCAACTCGTCACCGTCGAGGGACACGACACCGCCTTCTTCCAACCATACCTAGAAGAAAACAAAGTCCTCCAAATCTACTACGGCCAAAACAGCCACCAATACACCAACCAAATAAATCAAATCCTCCAAACCATCACCTTCAACTAAAGCCCATCTTCAAACTCAAACTTATCAACACTACCTCTTATTTCCTCCACCCAACCCAATACTTCTTCTCCTCCCACTTCAACTCCTTTTTTAAATGCTTCTTCAGCAGCATCTCCATTACTCCTAATCAACTCAATCTTCCCCAACATCAACCAATATTCTGCCGTCTTTGAACCAACTTCAGTCAATCTTTTACAAGTTTCATAGGCGCTCTCAAAATCCCCTTGGCTCAAATAAAAACTCACTAGTTTCTTTAAACCCGGGAAAAAAGTCTCATCCAACTCAATTGCCCGTTTAAACTCACTTTCAGCCAACTCCACCTCACCCCATTTTTCATAAATTATTCCCAACACATGATGACTTTGAGGATAAGTGTCTCGAATCTCAATCGCCCTTTTTAATTCCTTCTCAGCCCGTTCATAGTCCCCTTCTACAGCCAACACCACCCCCAAATTTAACCTCAAACTCGCATTCTCTACTTGAGTTAAAGTGTACTCAAACAGCTCTACTCCTCGCACCCATTTTTGGGCATAAACCTTGCTCTTAATCCCAAACACCAAACAAGCCATCAACATACCCCACACAAACAATCTCTCTCCACCAAACCAAACACACAACCTCCAAACCACTATAAAAAACCCAACCAAAGCCAAATACAACCAATGATCCGACATCAAAGCGTTAATTGGCACCAACCCACTCACTGGCACCAATAACCCCAAAAACCACAACCATCCAAACCATATCCAAACTTTGCCTTCCCTCTTGTACTCTCTCCAACCCAACCAAAACACCCCTCCGATCAACACCAACATTCCAACCCACCATCCATTCAATCCATAAAACCAAGTCGACGTCTTCTCCATATACACTGGCCCAACCCCTGCCAACAAACCCAAATACCTCCAAAAAATCTTTCCAAAACTAAACATCCTCACATACAAATTTTGCGAATAATCATCCGCCACTCCCACAAAATTCAAACTATTCAAAAAATTCAAAGCCGTGAGTCTCAAATACAGATACCCCACCACCACACCCACCATACTCCCCAAAGACATCACTTCTTTTTTGTACTTCTTCCACAACCTCTTCCAATCAAAAATCATCTCCACTCCGCCATCTTCAGCCACTTTCTTTAACCAAATCAGCCCAAACAAACCAACGCCCACTATCCCTGTTTCCATCGACAAAATTGCCAACACCAAACTCACTGTACTCAAAACCAACAACCTCTCTTTTCTCTTTGCCTTCAAAGCTCTACTAAACCACACCCCTCCCCACATTAGCCACATCGAATACATCGCTGTTCCTCTGGCACTCACATACACCACCGGTACAGTCTGTACTGGATGCACCAAAAACACCAACACCATCACCAAAGCCACTTTCTCACCCACCCCCAACTCTCTAAGCAAATAAACCAACCCCACTCCTCCCAGCAAATGGATCACCAAATTGCTCAGATGATACCCAAACTCTTCCTCACCCCAAACTTTGCCATCAATCAAAAAACTCAAACTCATCAAAGGTCTGTAATAGTTATTTATCTGTCCCGAACCAGCCGTCGCACTTTGAGTAAATATCTCTGGCACATACTCAAAGCTTTTTAGATAATCATTTTTCTTAATAAACGCCACATCATCCCAAAACATCTCAGCTTTTAAAGCTGACCCAAACACCACAAAAATCACCACTCCAGCCGCCAATATTAACTGCTTCGTCTTCATCCTCCCAACATACCACAATCACTAATCACTAATCACTAATCACTAATCACTAATCACTAATCACTAATCAC
>CBDUQH010000165.1:0-2595 GCA_965369335.1 uncultured bacterium | reverse complement strand
GGCAAATACCTCAACCACCACCAAGACGGTACCTACACATGTGCCAACTGTGGCACGCCACTCTTTAGCTCCTCTACCAAGTTTGACTCAGGCTCTGGATGGCCCAGTTTCTTCAAGTCCATAGACAAAGATAACATCAATCTCACAACTGACAACTCCCACGGCATGCACCGAACCGAAGTAACCTGTGCAAAATGTGGTGGACACTTGGGCCACCTTTTTGAAGACGGCCCTCAAGACAAAACAGGTCAAAGATACTGCATCAATTCCCTCTCACTCGACTTTAAAGCAAAAGAATCATAGTTAACTCTTAAATTTCTCTCCCTGACCGACTTTACATCAACCAATTGGCGCCAAAACTTGTGCCGTGCGACTGGGCAAATATAGCATCACACTCTGTTCACGTCCTTGAGTCCGATCTTCTCTAACTGGATATTTTTGTCTGTGCTTAACTCTGCCTTGTCCTCCAAATCTCTTTAAGTCACTACTCAAAACCACCTGGTAGTTCTTTTTATCAGGTACCCCAATCGATAGGTCAGAATATGAGTTGTTTGGATGGAAATTAAATACAAACACCAAAGGTCCTCGTCGATAAACCACCAATTTTCTTTCTTCGTGTTTCCCAATCAGCTCGATAAAACTATCACTCAACAAATCCCAAGTCCTATCCAATTTATTTAAAATCCTATCAAATTGATTCATATATTTATACTTCAAATCCTTATTGTCAACCAAAGACCACTGCCTTCTGGCATGGTGGAAAGAAAATCCATTACCTTCTCTTGGAAAATCAATCCACTCCGGATGACCAAACTCATTCCCCATAAAATTCAGCCAACCTTCCCCACCTAAACTAAACGTCAACAGTCTAATTAGTTTGTGCAAAGCAATTCCTCTATCAATCAGCACGCTTTCTTGACCCACCCCCATATGGTCATACATTTCTTTGTCCATCAGCCAAAAAGCTAGCGTTTTATCACCCACCAATCCTTGGTCATGAGACTCACAATAAGCAATATGCCTCTCTCCAAACCTTCTGTGAAGATGCAAATCAAACAACTCTCCCATATTCCAACTCTCATCTGATTTCTCCTTGACTAATTTAATCCAGTTATCAGGCAAACCCATAGCCAAGCGATAATCAAAACCAACTCCACCATCTTCTAATCCTCTTGCCAATCCAGGTAAGCCAGACACTTCCTCAGCAATAGTCACTCCCTCGGGTTTAAAATCGTGTACCAACTTATTCACTAGCTTCAAATACACCAGTACGTCTTCATCTACGTTTTCATTAAAATATTTATCATAGTGATCAAAATCCTGATATCCATGGTTTTTATAAATCATACTCGTGACTCCATCCATCCTAAACCCATCAAATCTATACTCATCCATCCAAAACCTCACATTTGACAACAAAAACCTTATTACCTCGCGCTTGCCATAATCAAACAACTTTGTATCCCAATGCTCATGATTTCCTCTTGCTCCAGCATGAAAATACTGAAAGTCACTTCCATCAAATTGGTTTAAGCCATCATAAACATTTTTAACCGTGTGGCTGTGAACCAAATCCATCAATACAATCAACCCCAAATCATGCGCTTTATCGATCAACTTCTTCAAATCTTGCGGATCCCCAAAGTAATGACTGGTGGCAAAAAAACTACTCACCTGATACCCAAAGCTTCCATAATAAGGATGCTGAGCAATTGCCATCAATTGCAGGGCATTGTAGCCTTGTTTGGCGATCCTTGGCAGCACGTAATCACTAAACTCAGCAAAACTACCCACCCCCAACTTTTCTTGTGCCATTCCCACATGAGCCTCGTAAATCCGCAAACCTTTTGGAGTAGCAGGGGAGTCAAATTTCCATCTATATACATCCTTTGGCATCCAAAATACTCCAAAGAAATCTCCAGTTCCCTCGTCTCTTTCTACTCTTCGAATGTAAGATGGAATTCTGTCCAAATTATGCTTCTTACTTGCCACATGGACTTTGACTCTGCTTCCATGAACTAAACTTCTTTTGAAATCATCATCGGGCAAAAAAATACTCCAAACTCCGTACTGATCCCTTTTCAAAGGGTGATCAAATCTAGACCAACTATTAAAATCTCCAGTCAAAAAAAGTCCTAAAGCTTCTGGTGCCCATTCTCGATACCACACCCCATTTTTGCCGTCTTTTTCACCCCGGTTAAAGCCAAAATATTCATACCCTTTGGCAAACTCATCCAAAGACCCACTTTCGCTAGCAATTTCCCCTAAGCGTTGCAAAAAATAACTATGTCTCCAAGCCAGTTTGCCTCTGTAAGGCTCTAGCCAAGAGTCAATTCCAATTACACCAGTTCCATCCACATTCTTTAAATCACTCATTCAACCATTCTAATACACACCAACACCGCCTTAACAGCCTATTTAACTAGATCAAACTATTCACTAACTTCCACTCCATTCCAAAAAGCCACATAATCTTTGATCTGTTTCGCCGCCTCACTAGGTTGTGGATAATACCAAGCCGCATTTTCATTCACTTCACCATCCACTTCGATATTGTAGTAACTAGCTTTCCCTTTCCACGGACAAGTACTATTG
>CBDUQH010000164.1:0-2613 GCA_965369335.1 uncultured bacterium | reverse complement strand
GAGTGTTGTCTTTGGCTTGAATTAGTAGCCTGGTTTGGCGGATTAACATGGCAAAAACTAACCCTTCTGGTTCGGTAGATAAGGTTTGATCGAGGAGTTGGAAGGCTTGTCGGTGATTTTGGGGCTTAACTGAATCAAGAAAACTAAATAGGCTTTTGGGGAGTTTGAATTCTTGATGTTTGGGATTGCCTAGTGCTTTGAGTTGGGTGTTGGTGAGCGATTTTTCTTCCCAGATTAAGGTTTGGGGTGAAGTTTGTGGGTCGAGGGATTTGAGATAACCAATAAGTTCTGTCTTGAGTTTGCTTTTGGGGCGTTTATGCAAATTTTCGATGATGACCAACTTGTCGGTCCCAAAAAAACTGTTGGATTCGAGTGATTGAATTAGTTGAGTGAGGTCTACTTTTTTACCATCCAAATGGATAATGTCTTGGATGTTGTTTTGTTTGGCGGTTTGAATTTGTTGGTTTAGGTTGTCACGAGATGAGATGGCGTTGTCACCGTGGAGAATAAAAAGCATGGGGAAAATTGATCTAATTATTTTAATTGCGCTAATTTCTAAATATAAAATTTTGGTGAGATTGTAAATTTACCATAAACAGGTTATTTTGTGATCAAAAAGTTTGTCGCCATTGGGGTAGTTGAGTTCGACAATATGGCCTTTGGGAATAAAACAGTCTTTGCCGTTGGCAGGCTTGGTGGGAACTGGTTGTTCGATTAGATTGTGGTAAAGAATAGTGATGGGATCGCCGTGAGAGACTATGATTGCGTTTTGTTTTTTGTTTTTAACTTCGTTAAATCCATCTAACATTCTATTTCTAATAACGTCTAGTGATTCTCCTCCTGGAAGGGTGTAGATACACTGATCTAGGCCTTGCCTAGGCTGGCCTTGAACCTGAGGGTTAAATACTTCTTGAAATCTTTGATCTGTGTGAGGATGGATGTGGAGGTATTGGTTGATGATTTGTCCGGTTTGAACCGCTCTTAGAATTGGGCTGGTGACTAGGAGTTTGATTTGTTTGTGTTGGAAGTAGTGGCCGATTGAATGGGCTTGTTGACGACCTTTTTCGGAGAGTTGTACTGGCATGTGGATGGGGATGATTTTGTCGGGATTTTGGTAGCTGGCGTGGCGGACAAGATAGATGAACATGTGATTGTGTATATAGTATCTAGTATAGAGTATATATGATAGAAGGACTGGTGGGTTATTGGAGGAATTGATAGTCTTTGTCGCCGAGAAAGCCGGTGACTTCGGGGTAGATGATTTGTTTGTTTAGAAGTAGCCCTGATTTGATGGTGAAAAGGCCGTATTTGTGGGAAAGAGAGTCGACGGCTTGGGTAATTTGGTTTTGCTTTTGGGTCTTGGGCAGGAGTGAGAGAGGCAAGGTGGAGATGGGCTGGAGGAGGCTAAGACGAATGGCAAATTTGATGATGGGGAAATCGCGGCTCCATTTTTGGTAAAGCTGGTGATAGAGATAGTCAAACATTTCCTGAGTGTGACAGATGTGATGTTTTAGAGTTAGATGGGCTTTCCAAGATTTGTGGCGACCGTAGAGTTTGATATAAACTTGGCGACCAGCTAGATCCATTTTCCTGGCTTTGTAAGTAACCTCTTCGATTAGGTTGTAGATAACGGCTTTGATGTTTGATTCTTTGTTTTCTAGTTTGTAGCCGGTGATAGAGCGACCAACAGACTTCATATGGGGAGTAGATCTTTGATAGGTGAAAAGATGGGGTTCTTTGCCTTGTGACATGCGGCGGAGTTGGACAGACCAAAATGGGCCAAAATGTTCTTCTAAATAGTCGTCGGTAATTAGGTTGAGTTGGTATAGGTTGGTGATGCCGATGGCGTGGAGGCGTTTCTCTAATCGGTAACCAACACCACAAACTGAGCTAAAGTCCGTGGTAGAAAGATATTGATCTTGGTTAGATTTGTCGACGATAACAATGGAACCTTTGGGTGATATTTCAGAGCCAAGCTTGGCTAAAAATTTGTTGTGGCTGATACCAATGTTGCAAGTGACCCATTCGCCTAAAGTTTGTTTGATTTGAAGTTGGATTTTTTCGGCTAGTTGGTATGGATTTTGATAAAGATAAGGAATGCAGTGAGTGATGTCGACAAAAGCTTCATCTAGGGAAAAGATGTCGGTGTGGGGAGAAAGTGATTCGAAAAGTAGTTTGAGTTTTTTGGTGGCGCTTAAGTAGTAGTTAAATTCGGCAGGTACTAAGATGATATTGGGGGCTTTTTGACGGGCGTCTTTGACGTTGGAGCCTGTTTGGACACCCAAAATTTTGGCCTCTTTGGAGGCAGCGATTATGCAGCCACGGCCAACGTCTTTAATGATACCCACAGGTTTGCCTCTAAGGTGAGGGTATTTTTGCTGAAGCATGGTGGCAAAGTAAGAATTTATGTCGATGTGGAGGATGGTTTTGGGCATGGATTGATTAACGGCTGGAATATGTAGTAATAAATAGATATAAAAAGTAACAGGTTGTTATATAAGAGGACAAAGTTTAAAGACTTAAAAGTCGTGATTGATCTGAGTAGTAAATTCTGTTTTAATTAGAATTATGAATAGAGTAAAGTCAATTTTAAATAAAGCCGATATAGATTTG
>CBDUQH010000163.1:0-2628 GCA_965369335.1 uncultured bacterium | reverse complement strand
TTTTTTTACCTCAAAAAAACACGGTCAAATTAATAATCTATACCATATCATAAATACCATATACCCCCCCATGTCACTCAAAATCCAAAACCTCCCACAACGAAACAACCTAGTCGAAGCTGAACACAAAGTACTAGATTTTTGGGATAAAAACGACACTTTCAAACGCTCGATCCAAGAAAGATCAGAAAACAATCCTTACATCTTTTACGATGGCCCTCCCTTTGCCACCGGCACTCCTCATTACGGACACATCTTGGCCTCAACCATTAAAGACGTCATCCCTCGTTATCAAACCATGAAAGGCCATCGAGTCGAAAGAGTCTGGGGTTGGGACTGCCACGGTCTCCCCATCGAAAACATTGTCGAAAAACAACTCGACCTTAAAGGTGGCAAAAAAGGCATCGAAGAACTTGGTATCGACAAATTCAACCAAGCTTGCCGCAAAGCCATCTGGAAATTCGACCAAGAATGGGAAAGAGTAGTCCATCGTATAGGTCGATGGGTCGACTTCAAAAACTCTTACAAAACCATGGACACCACCTATATGGAATCAGTTTGGTGGGCTTTTAAAACCCTTTTTGACAAAGACTTAATCTATGAGGGTCGAAAAGTCATCCTCTACTGCCCTCGCTGTGCCACACCGCTGTCAAACTTCGAAATCGCCATGGACAACAGTTATAAAGACGTCGAAGACTACTCCATCTACATCAAGTTCCAACTCAAAGATAAACCCAACCAATACTTATTGGCTTGGACTACTACCCCCTGGACTTTAATAGGCAACGTTGGATTGGCCGTCAATCCAGACTCTGACTATATCCAAGTTCAACAAGGCAAAGACATCTACTACCTTGCCAAGCAGCGTCAAGAAATTATTGGAGAAGACATCACAGTCCTAAAAACCTTAAAAGGTTCAGAATTAGATGGATTAGAGTATCAACCACTCTACACATATCTCGATATAGGCGACAAAAAAGCCTACTACGTCACTACAGCCGATTTTGTCTCCCTAGACGAAGGAACCGGTATCGTCCACACTGCTGCCATCTACGGTGAAGATGACTACACCCTTGCTTCCCAACTAGACCTACCACTTGTCCCCATGCTCGATGAACAAGGAAAATATCTTGACTTCGTCACCCCTCTCAAAGGTATGTTTTACCTAAAAGCCGAAGATTGGGTTAATCAAGACCTTCAATCAAGAGGACTAATGTACAAACTAGAAAAGAAACTCCACTCCGTAGCCCACTGTTACCGCTGCGACACCAAGCTTTACTACAACGCTGTCCCAGCTTGGTTTGTGAACGTCCAAAAACTCAAAAAAGACTTAAAAGCCCAAAACGAACACATCAATTGGTACCCCGACCACCTAAAATATGGCCGTTTTGGCAAAGGACTAGAAACTGCTCCAGATTGGAATATCAGTAGATCCAGATATTGGGGTACCCCTATGCCCATCTGGCAAGGCGAGAAAACTGGCAAGTTACGAGTCATTGGCTCCAGAGAAGAACTTAAAAAATGGGCCGTTGACCCCAAAAAACTTCCCGATCTAAAAGACATTCATAGAGAATTTATCGATGACATCAAAGTTTGGGTCGACGACGAAAAAACAGAACAGGGGACCAGAATCCCAGAAGTTTTTGACTGTTGGGTCGAATCAGGCTCCATGCCTTTTGCCTCCATCCACTACCCATTCCAAAACAAACAAAAATTCGAAGACTCTTATCCAGCCCAATTTATTGCCGAATACATCGCTCAAACCAGAGCCTGGTTTTACACCCTCCACGTCATCTCAGTTGGCCTTTTCGACAAACACTCATTCGATAACGCCGTTACTACCGGCAATATCCAAGCCGAAGACGGTCAAAAAATGAGTAAATCCAAGAAAAACTATCCCGACCCCGAACCGCTTTTTGAGCGTTACGGAGTAGATGCTCTCCGCTTTTATCTCATGGCGTCTCAAGTAATGAAAGGGGACAACACCAACTTCTCCGAAAACGGGGTCAAAGAAGTTTATCGAAAACTCATCAGCACTCTTTGGAACACATTCAGCTTCTACAAGCTCTACGCTGGTGACCAAAAAGTCCCATCAAGCCAACCCAAACCAGACCACGTCCTCGATAAATGGATTACCAGTAAAACCAACTCACTCATCATAGATGTCACCAAAGCACTAGACGACTACGACACGGTCACCACTTGTCGTTTGCTCCAGGACTTTGTCACCGACCTTTCCACTTGGTACCTTCGTCGCAGCCGTGATCGACTCCGCGATGACAAAAAAGCTCAACAAATTTTTGCCTACACCCTTAATCAGCTCATCCACTTACTCGCTCCAACCACTCCATTTGTGGCAGAGTTAATTCATCAGAATCTATCCGCCCAAGACTCAATCCACTTAAACCCTTGGCCTCAAGCTAACTCCAAACTCATAGATACAGAATTAGAGAAAAAAATGGAATTGGCCAGAAAAATTGTCGAAGCCCTACACGCACTCAGACAAAAAAACAATCTAAAAATCAGACAGCCTTTAAGCCATTACAGTTTTGATTTAAAAGACAAAAACCCATTCTCTGCTTATCCTGGGATTTTGGAAACCATTGAAGAAGAAACCAACGTCAAGGC
>CBDUQH010000162.1:0-2632 GCA_965369335.1 uncultured bacterium | reverse complement strand
GATTTAAGGCAAACTTATGATCAGGATACTTCCATCCTTCCCCCAATCTACCCACTAACACCCACCACCAAACAAAAAGCACTTTTTTGCAGCAACCACGCACTTCACCTCAAGATTCCTTTACAGGACAATCTTGTATAACCCAGCATACAAAATCGCACTCAAAAGTCTATTTTTCTCTGGTGATCAAGCCCACAAGCATGTACTTTATCGTTGACAAATAGCCAATTATATCCTATAATATGACAGTTTTTACAAACCTTTTCATCTAGATAGCCAAGACCAGACGGACAAACATTTCTCCTTCTTTCTTGGCTATTTAGCCTTATAAGTCTTTAACTCTAATCGCTAGAGCCAAAAGACCACACTTTAACAAACTATCAGCAAACAACTCCTTGCAACAAATCATACGAGCTGGGTGCACATGACTCTCATGTATAACCAGCTCGTATGAGCAAAATCGAATCCTTAAACAGCCGAAAAACGGCAAGGAGAAAGCCAAATGGCTATTAAGAAAAAACCTGCAATGTTCACCGGGTTTTACGGTTGGGGTTGGACTCAACTCACAGAACTCTGTGAAATGGTTGGTGTTACACCAACCCAACTTTTTAAGAACTTCGCTCCTCTCTCAAAAGACGCTGACCAAAGCGTTCTATCCATTGAGATGATGGGAAAATTTTACAACCTCAGTTTCACTAATCTGGAAAATCTAGAGAAAGACACTCTTGATGTTGCCAAGAAACATGAGGTTAATACAGAGGACATCATCAGCAGTGTATTCGTGCCCGCTGGCTGGGCAATGGATGTTCTAAAAGCTCATGAAGAAGGCTACACAGCCTTCTCACTTTCATGCGAATACATAGATGAAGGTGATCAAATCCCGGAAAACTGGTGGGTAATCAGCCACAACACCGGCTTCAACAACCAATACTACGTAGCTGTAGGTCAAAAGAAGGTGCAAGAATGATAAAAATAATCCCAGCAATCTACATGTCCAGTAAGAACGAATTGCAATGGGTAGACTTGCCCGAACTAGCTGGAATGTTGGGCATGCAGCCATCCCAAATAGTGAAACGCTACGGAGCACTCTACGAACATGCCGATGTATGCTTTCACTATGCTGACAACTCAAAACCCAATGGAATAGCTGAAATTGATCTGGAGACTCTAGCCACACGAATTGAAGAGTTATGTAACATTGATCCTGAACTGTTTGAACAAGGATTCTTTGTCCCCTCATCCTGGGCAAACAGTGTCGTTGACGCTTTTTGTGATGGATATACCAGAGTAGACATACAAGTCATGAAACTTGGGAACAGTTACAAACCCAAAGAAAACTGGCTCTCTGTCAGTTCAATAAAGGGACAACCTGATCACTACGCGATTGCCATAGGCTACAAAGACTAGATATTCCCTGCTGATAGTTATCATCAAAACCCGTATCAGGTGACTTCACAGTCAACCAAGCATACGGGTTTTTTAATACCTGTCCCCTTTCGGGACACTCCCCAAAAGGGACACTCCTCATCACATACCACACCACACCACACCAACCCCATAACACTCTCAAACATGCTAAAATAGCCTCCTAAATCGCACATTTTAGCCTAATAAAGGTGAGTTAACATATGGATAAAAATCCCAACCCCAGTAGCAAATTTTCTAGTTTCTCAGCAATCACCATTATCATCTTCATACTTGTTGCTGCAATAACAAGCCTAGCCCTCGTTCGCACCAGCCAACAACGTGACGAGTATCGTCAAGGATATAAGGAACACTACAGCTACAACCAAACCTTGGTAGCCAACAGTTATGTTGTAGCCACATCATCTTATAGCGAAGGTTACGAAGAAGGCAAAACCGAAGCCTTATCTGATCAAGTTCTACTTGCCATTGATGACACCCCCGCCTACTTCACCGCCAACGAACTAGGTGATGTTTTCATCAACTACCGATTCACCATCAACCAAAACCTCCTTCAGCCAGGACAAGTGCTTCTTTGGATATACTTCCCTTCAGAGTACAACGGTGTTGAATCTGAATACAAAAATAGAGAATTCGATTTGAGAGGCTTCCCGAACGAATTTTTTTACCCTACAGATTCAACTGGTGAAGGATTTGAGCTGACTGTTGGTTTAGTCATAGGCATTCCCCAAACAGATGGGAGACACATAGTTGATGGTGGTTATGCAGCCTACCAATACTATCGTATTTGGATTCCACCAACACCAGAATTTAACCCTGACGGCTCTCTACCCAATCCACCAGCACATGAATTACCCACAGCTACACCCATACCAAATTCATCATCCACCCCCAACACCTCCCCAACTGCCCATGTCCCACTGGAATGGGGTCCACACTTCATCGCCACCCACCCAGCCGTTAGCTACATCCCTTAAACATGTGCATTAATTAACCCGTCCAGACCCCTGCTCGGTCTGGACGGACCAAACTCCCCAATCAAAAATCTCAAACAGTCTCCATCACTCATGCGCCCTGACTAATAAGAGTCATTGACTCTGTGCTTCCTCGCAAACAATCGTCCCTCTATCTATCTATACTTATTTCCACCTATCTCAATCCAGCTTCTCTGCTTTTAAACTTTTCATAACTTCCATACCTTTCGTAC
>CBDUQH010000161.1:0-2649 GCA_965369335.1 uncultured bacterium | reverse complement strand
ATAATAGTCTGATATCATAGTAATTAAGACAACAACACTAATGTCAGAAGATAATACAAGCACACATTCTATGTTCGGCAGAAAGAAACAAGAAAAAAAACTAACACTAGGTTACACTAAGGAAGAAAGAGATAAGCTCAACTCCAACCTCGAAAAACACAACATGGTCGAGGAGCCAGATAAAAAATGGTACGATCCTCGAAGAGCTTTTGATGCAGCCAGAAATCTTTCAAGTAGGCTCCGCCGATCTGACAACCATGACAAACCTTCTGGGGCAGATAACCAACCTCACTCACCCAAACCTGAGGACTCAACACCCAAATCAGAACCAATTTCCGAACAAGTTCAAGACAACAATGAATCACTATCCCTGCAACCAAAAATAGAAACTCCCACAAATAGTACAAATACACCCGAACAACAGTTAACTCCAGAACAAGCCCGTCAACAATACCTCTCCAACTTAATTGACATCTTCAACAAAGCCAAAACTCTTGGTGACAATCAGCCATTTGTTCTCTTTGCCACTGGAGCCACTTTGGCCCATGTTGGAGAAGACTATAAAAAACACGACCTGCCTTTCTCCCCCCAAAGCAAAAAAGGAAAAATTGAAACTGATATCGATATCTTCACATCTGAACAAGGCATTGAATCAATGATTAGGCTATTGGCCGACGAAGGTTATAAACAAGTTGATGCCAATATACCAGGCCAAAACCCAGATCTAGACCAACCATTAACTTACCGAGTTACCCGTGACGTCCTCTCGCTCACATCAGATTCCGATAAAAAACACCTTAGGCTAGAAATTGTCATGCCCGATGGCCAAGCCGTTGACATGTGGGATTGTGACAGCCAATTTACCGACACCACTCCGCCTGGAGAAAAACCAGATATGAACATCCCTCTCCAACCAAACATTGCCACAACCACAGTTGAAGTCACCAATCCCGATGGCACCCAAAAAGGAGCCAATATCCAATACTTAAAACCAGACGCCAACGTCGACTTTTACCGTATTGTCGAAAAGAAAAGCCAAAGGTCAGAGGACTTAAAAATAGGCAAAGCTAAAATGAGACAAGAAACATTAAAAACAATCCAGGAAGCTACCGCCATCAAAGCTGACTCAAACAGAGATAGAAACTAATCATCAAGCCCTCCAATCATTTCCAAAACATCATTCTCTAAGCTGAAAAAGACAGTAGATAGTCACACTTTCTATAAACGTCGAGGATTCAAAAATTTAACCAAACCCAAGTTAATCAAGAAAGATTTTCTTCTGGTGTCTATTACCACAAAACCTTCACCACCAAACCACAAGCTCTTCCAAATCGTCGGGGAGGGGAGAATCGAACTCCCGTCTCACGGCCCCCAGCCGCGAATTCTACCACTAAACTACCCCCCGAAAAGGTCCTTAAGTCTTCTAATTTTAGAGATAAAAATCTTTAGATTAGACTAATTTACTCAAGCAACTCAAAGAACCATATTGTATTTTACCATGAGATATGATTTTATTATCCCAAACAAACACCAAATAAAAAAAAGGAAAAAGCACTATGGGTAGGAAAAAATCCAAAGAAGAAAAAACCACTGCCGACCTCTCAGATAAACAAAAAAACGAACGCCTCCAAGCCGTCAAAATGGCCATGTCTCAAATCGAAAAACAATACGGTGAAGGATCGATCATGACCCTTGGTGGTGACAACTCTCACCGCCAAAAAATAGCTACAATTCCCACTGGTGCCATCGCTCTAGACTTAGCCCTCGGTGCCGGCGGCGTCCCCCGATCCAGAATCGTCGAAATCTACGGCCCCGAAGCCTCCGGTAAAACCACCCTCTGTCTTCACATCATCGCCGAAGCTCAAAAAACTGGTGGTGTCGCCGCATTTGTCGATGCCGAACACGCTCTCGACCCAGAAAGGGCCGAAGCCATCGGCGTCGACCTTGAAAGCCTTCTCATGTCTCAACCTGACAGCGGAGAACAAGCTCTAGAAATCGCCGAAACTCTTATACGTTCCGGAGGTATCGACGTTCTTGTCATCGACTCCGTCGCAGCTCTTGTTCCCAAAGCCGAAATCGAAGGCGAAATGGGTGACTCTGTCATGGGTCTCCAAGCTCGCCTCATGAGCCAAGCCATGAGAAAACTCGCCGGAGCCATCAACAAATCCAAAACAGTTGTGATCTTCACCAACCAACTCCGTATGAAAATCGGTGTCATGTTTGGCAATCCTGAAACCACAACTGGAGGCCAAGCTCTTAAATTCTACGCTTCAGTCCGCATCGACATGAGGAAAATTGGCAACATCCAAGACGGCGACCAAATCATTGGTTCCCGCCACCGTGCCAAAGTCGTCAAAAACAAAATTGCCCCACCATTCAGAATTGCTGAGTTTGATATCATGAACGACACTGGTATCTCCAAATCTGGTGGCATCGTAGATGTTGCCACTGATCTAGACATTATCGAAAAAGCAGGCAGCTTCTTTAAATATAGAGGCAAAGTCTTGGCTCAGGGTAGGGAAAGCTTAAAAATGCTTTTTGAGGAAAAACCAGAGTTAATGGAAAAAATAGAAGAAAAGGTATGGGAAAAAGTTAATGGAGCCAAAACAGACAAAAAAGACAAACACAAAGCAGAAACAGAGGTTGCTA
>CBDUQH010000160.1:0-2681 GCA_965369335.1 uncultured bacterium | reverse complement strand
AAACTATTGATTGTAACTGTGTTTTTTCTTCCTCTGACGAATCTATAATGGTTCTACGGTGCTTCGTCAAGGCTTTTTCGTCTAAGCCTCTAATTTTTTTTAATTCAATTTTTCTTAAATCAGTAAGGGATGTTTCTGTCATTTAAAATTGTCTACTAGCGATGATTCTATTGATTATCATTGTAAGGGTTGAAGTTGTGTTTTTTAAGGTTTTGGATAGAGAGCCAGACTGGTTGTGGAAGATTGTTCCATTTGACCAATTGCCAATTGGCATGTTTGTTGGGTCATAAATCTTTGGGCAAAGTAATAACTTCTGGTTCTAGAGTTTCTAAGTCTAAAAGTACAAAAGTGCTTTGCGACTCGGCTTTAGGGTTTAGTAACCACTTATCTTTGGTGACGGTATTACCGGGGTTAATGAAAAGGGTGTTGTCGTATTTTTTGGTTCGTTGTTGGTGATCGTGGCCACCGATAGAGATATGGTAGTCCCCAGATTGGGCGATGGATTCGGCGATATAGGAATAGTGATTCATGTAGAATTTTTTGCCTTCAATTTCGAGGTCCATTTCACGGTTGTGGCAGGTGATATTTTCGTTGCTTGAGGCAATCTGGGCTAAGATTATCTTTTCACCATCGTTGTTACCCATCACGAAATGAAAATGTCCTAGATAATGGTCTTTGATTCTAAGCAACAAAGTTGGGTTGATAAGATCACCTGCATGTAGCGCGGTTTTGATTTCGTTTTTGTTTAAGTATTCGATGATCCATACAACTGCTGGTGAATTATCGTGCGTGTCGGAAATAATGGCAATTTTCATGATGACCTTGTTAACTAATGTTTGACGGGTTTATTTTAACATTAGTTGTAAGTAGGCTATCACGATCTGTGTCTGGAGTAGGTAGGATAGTTGGTGCGAGTGCAGCGAACTATTGGGAACTTGTAGCTGAAGAATCTCGATTTGATTTCGATGAAGTGGATTCGGCAAGTGACAAATGGTGATCGATGGATGATGTTGTCATCTGGATCAGGAGTTGGAGAAGGGGATGGGGCAGGGCTAGGTGTGACCTGAGGTGTTGGACTAGGCTGTGGTGATGGACTTGGATTGGGACTAGGAGTCGAGGAAGGTATTGGTGAAGGCTCGGGACTGGGTACCGGTGTAGGTGTGGGTTGAGGAGTGGGGCTAGGGTCTGGTGTTGGAGTTACTTGTGGAGTTGGGGTTGGATCCGGACTGGGTGATGGGTCGGGAGACGGTGTGGTTTGGGGTGTAGGGGTAGGAGATGAGTCTGGTGTGGGTGATGGCTGAGGGTCTGAAGTAATTTGACCTCTGATTTCACCATCTGGATAGACATTGGTGTGGATGTTGACATAGGCTAGACCATCTAAAATGTCTTGCTCATCAGATTGGTCATAGTTCCAAACACCTGATTTAAATTCTCCTAGCGGAAGTGTGTGTTGAATATCGGCATCTGCTCCGAAGTCTGCGAATCCATGGATATGTGCTGCAGTCTCTGTGCCTTCCAGGCTTGTGATGCCAATAAGATATTGAAGCTTGTTTAAAACGGTGTCAATGATGGCTAGTCCAGTTCCATCAGCTGTCGAGCTGCTAGTAGATGTTTCTTGTGATGAGTTGATATCAAAAGTGGTAAGAATGCTTTGGTACCATTCGGTTTGGGAGTTTGAATTTTGAGGATCTGGGGTGTCTTGAATAACAAAATCTTGTGAGTTGTCGTCAGAATCTTCTCCATTACCAAGGAATTTGTCGGCTAAATCGTCAATCATAGACTCTTTGGTGGAAGTTGAAAGGGCTTTTCGGACGATACTTTTGCCGTTGGCTGGAGATGAAGCTGTGTCTGTTTCTGGGTCGTTGGCTGTGCCCATACCAACTTTATCGATGATTGTAGTTCCATCGGTATCGTAGAGGATTGCTACATTGTTACCAGAAAAACTGTTGATTGAGTAAGTGTGATCACGGTCAATAATTGAACTGGCTTGATGGGTGATTAGGTAGTAACCGTGGGCTTTGATGGTACCTGATACAGAGGCTGTAAGGATTGTTTCTTCACCAGAAGTGGCAGTTTTCTTTACGAGTTGAAAGTTGTTAATGACGATGTCCGAATCAGTTGGGTTGTAAAGCTCTACAAACTCATCGGTGCTATCGCCAGTTTCTCCGAGTTTTATTTCTGAGATAACAATATGGTCGGCAATGGCTGAATAAACTGGATTTATTAGAAACCTGATAAAGATTGGAGAGATAAGAAGAAGTGTGGGAAGGATATAAAAAATTTTGGACAGTTTTGTTTTTATCACAGTAAGTAAATGCTAACCTGATTAGATTTTAGTGTCAACTACATCATACTCAGACAAAAGGGTGTTTTCTAACTAGGTTAGTGATTTAGTTTATTTGTTGGTGCTGTTTTAAGTGATCGAAAATAAGATGATCTACAGCTGAAGTCCTGTGTTTTTGTGAAAAACCAAAAAAATCTATCTTGTCAATTTCAGCACTAGGAGTTAAAGAGCCTGTAAATTTGGCAGTGTAACAAGACATCCTGACTAGAGTTCCTTTTGGCTTGCCGTGGGCTGGTGCTTCAAAGATGCTGTATTTTTTAATAGTACTTGTGACAAGATCGACGTTTAGCTCTTCTTGGACTTCGCGGATTAAGGCTTGGTGGTCTGACTCTCCTAC
>CBDUQH010000159.1:0-2706 GCA_965369335.1 uncultured bacterium | reverse complement strand
AATTAAAACACTCCACTTTTTTCTTCACAGCTGCCAACAAGATCACCCCTCTTGCTTGACTTACCCCAATCACCGTCTTGGTATTTTTGGAATAAAAAATCTCCTCCACTGCCACCACATCTGGCTTAAACTCATCAATCAACTCCCCCACCAAGTCATAAACTTCCTCCAATCGAATATTCAAAGAATCATCTTTAGATGTCTCCACACACCCCACCCCAATCAATTTCTGTCTCGACCGATTCCCCTCAATAACACTCCAACCTATTCGTTGATATCCAGGATCAATCCCCAACACTCTCATAATTTTCCACTTCTAGTCATTGTTATTTGGGTTCTTTTTAGAATAATTAGATAATTAGGTCAATTAGAAATTGAAATATTACATACTCTATACCCGATACGCTATACTATTTCCATGTTCAACTCACCCCACATCCTCCTCATTGCCCGAATCATCATGGGTATCACTTTCCTCTACTACGGACTCCCCAAAATCAAAAACCTCAAACAAAACGCCATCGACTTTGAGAAAATGGGATTCAAACCTGGTAATCTGTTTGGCACCCCCATCGCTCTACTAGAATCCATCGGTAGCCTCCTCCTCATCTTTGGTATCTTCGGCGACATCATTGCTCTACTTTTCGCTGGACACATGACCATTGGCACCATTTGGAAAATCACCAAAGCCCAAAAACCCTTTACTGACTGGTCCTACGACCTCATCCTTCTAGCCCTCTCTCTTGTTCTCTTCTCCTACGGCACCGGCTCCCTCACCCTCTTTTCCCTCTACCAAAGCTTCTAAGCCTTTATCCTTTGAGCTTTTGTTCTTTAGTGCTTCCTCCACGTTCACTGTTCACTGTTCACTGTTCACTCAATACGCTATACTATTTCCATGCCCAAACCTGCCCAACCAATAGATCTCGTATCCAAACTAAAACCCTTCATCGAAGGCGACGTCAAAGCAGATCCAGAAACTCTTTACTCATACTCCCACGACACTTCCATCTTCGAAGTCAGACCACAAGTTGTTGTCTTCCCCAAAAACGTCTCTGATCTTAAAAAACTCGTCAGTTTCGTCTCCACCAACAAGAAAAAATTCAAAACCCTCTCCCTTACCGGCAGAAGCGGTGGCTCCGACATGTCAGGTGGATCAGTCAACGACTCCATCATCCTCGACTTCTCCAAATACTTCAAAAAAATCGGCAAAATCAAACTAAACGGCACCAAAATTGAACCTGGCGTTTTCTACCGCGACTTCGAGCCAAAAGCGCTTAAAAAAAACTTAATCTACCCCACCTATCCAGCCTCCAAAAACCTCTGTGCTTTTGGTGGCATGGTCAATAATAACGCCGGTGGTGAGAAAACCCTCAAATACGGCCAAACCATCGACTACGTTACCCAAGTCAAAGCCGTTCTTTCCGACGGCAACGAATACACCTTCAAATCCATGACCCCAGCCACCCTCAAGAAAAAGATGAAGCAAAAAGACTTCGAAGGTGAAATCTATCGAAAAATGTTTAACCTTCTCGATCGTCATTACAATTTAATCAAAAACGCCAAACCCAAAGTTTCCAAAAACTCAACCGGCTATCTCCTTTGGGAAGTTTGGGACAAAAAACGCTTTAACTTAGCCAAACTCTTCGTCGGCTCCCAAGGCACACTCGGCCTCACCACCGAGGTCAAAGTCAAATTAGTCAAAACCAAAAAAACCCAAGGACTCTTAACCATCTTCCTAAACGACATTGAAAAGTTGCCTCAACTTATCAACACCGTCCTCGAATCAAACCCCGACACTTTCGAAGTCTTTGACGACGAAACCACTAAACTCGCCATCCGCTTTATGCCCCAACTCATGGCCATTATGGGCCCAATCCAAACTGTCTTCATGGGTTTCCAATTCCTTCCCATGCTTGGTTACTTTGCTGCCAAAGGTATTCCTAAATTCACTTTCTTGGCTGAATTTGAAGGCGACTCAGAAAAAGAAATAGCCGACAAGATCGATGCTCTCAACGCCAAAGTAAAGGCCCTTGGAGTCAAAACAGCTCCAGCCAAAAAACCTGCCCAAGCCGAGCGTTATAAAGTCATTCGCCGCGAATCATTTAACCTCCTTCGAAAAAACGTCAAAGACCGCCACTCAGCAGCTTTTATCGACGACTTCATCGTCCCCCCCGAAAAACTTCCCGACTTCTTTCCCAAACTTAGAGCCATCATCAAAAAATACAAACTCTACTCCACCATCGCTGGCCACATGGGTGACGGCAATTTCCACATCATCCCCCTGATGGATCTTTCCAAAGCTTCAGAGCGAGCCAAAATCCCCAAATGCACCAAAGAAGTCAACGCTCTAATCCTTAAATTCGGCGGCTCTATCTCAGCTGAACATAACGAAGGCCTTATTCGTGGTCCATTTATGAAACAGATGTACGGCCCCAAAATGTTCCGTATTTCCCAACAAACCAAAAAGATTTTTGACCCACAAAACATCTTCAACCCCCACACAAAAACCGACGCTACCATGCGCTACTCCATGTCCCACATCCGCCACGGCTACGACAAAAAACACTAACTTCCACTTCTTGTCATTCTGATCAGCCTTTGGCTGAGAAGAATCTAGCGAGTAAAACGAGCGTCACCGATCTAGATCCTTCACACCGTTCAGGATGACTGTTACGGCTATACTCTATACCATATACTAAATACTAC
>CBDUQH010000158.1:0-2746 GCA_965369335.1 uncultured bacterium | reverse complement strand
TCCAAACATACTTCCCCTACCACAACTTGGACACACTTGATTTTCTTGAACTCTAAACTTGCCCACACACTCGCTACAAATATACCCACCAACTCTCCCACAACCAACACACTTCTTTGGGAAGAGTATATCCAAAATATTCATAAATCTAATTAAACCATATTTAAGCACCTTCACAAATCTTGTTACTTGTTTCTTGTAGCTTGTTGCCAGCTTGCTTTTCCTCGAGTTATAAACTATAATTACACTCTATTTATGGGGATGTATCGATTCGACGTTACCCGCACTTTGACATCTGCAAGCCGTTTTGAATCCAACGTAAAAGATTCAAAAACAAACCTGTCAGTAATCTTATTGACACAGCAAAAACCAAAGCTTTGGCTTTCGTCAACAGCTTAGTTTCTGCTCCTGCTTACGCAATCGCGTAAAAAGGCATCCACTAGTTTCATCACTTGGTGTGAACCTTTGGGTGGAAACATAGCCAAGTTGCAAACTTAAACCTTGAGGTAGTTTAAGTCCAAGCATTTTCCTCAAACTCTAGGGTCTGGGTTGTCTGTGGCCCTAACTAGAGTCATTAAATACAGACTAAGCTTGTAGATGGTGTTATTTTGCTTTAACGGACCCCGGGTCACTCCCGGGCATCTCCACATCATGATTCCTAAATCTTGAATCTCATCATCATTTCCCCCTCATCTCCCTCAGCACTTCTCTATCCAAATCCCTTTGTTTCAGCAACTCCTTCTTCTGATACTGTTTTCTCCCTTTCCCCACTCCCACTCTCACCTTAAACTTTCCCTTCTTCAAATAAATCTCCAAAGGCACCAACGATACTCCTTTATTCTGCTTTTTCTGCTCCAAAGAATAAATCTCACTCTTATGCATTAACAACTTCCTCGTCTTTTTCGAGTCATACTCTCTATTATCAGCAAAGTTATAACCAGGTATCGACGCATTCACCAAAAAAGCCTCTCCATCTCTCACCTGCACAAACGCATCCACCAAAGACCCTCGACCACTCCTCAAGCTCTTCACTTCATTTCCACTCAAAACCAACCCGGCTTCCACGGTTTCCAAAATTTGATACTCAAACTTGGCTTTTTTATTGACTATCTTGCCTTTATCTTTCATCCTCATATCTTACCACCCCCTTCAACTTAAAAATTCAAATAAATCATTTTAGTCTCTAGGATATTTTTGGGAGTATTTGTCTAACCCTCTACACTTATCTCGAAACATCAAAGATCTCCCTATACCCTATACCCTATACCCTATACCCTATACCCTATACCCTATACCCTAATCATATCCCTATCTCAAAAATCTTATCTCCACCCAACAACAACACTTTCCCCTCCCCCACCACCATGTCACTAATTACACTCTCACCTTCCCACATATATTTTTTCTGATAAACCCCATCTTTATCAAACCGATAAACTGCCTTCTCAGACGTATCCAACACAAAGACTCCATCACTATTCACTCCCACACAACACCCACGTATCTCCCCGTCAACTCCACTAATCCCAAACCCACTCGAAACTCCTCTCACATACTCCCTTACCCCCCCATCCGCATCCACCAACCAAATACTTCCATCAATAAACATATCTTCAACCCCTAAAAACTCTGGTGCCACACCTGGAGCCAACCATCTCTGCCTCACCCAATCACCATCATCAACTGCCCGATATCTCCACAACTCCCCCAAACTTCTATCCAACAAATAAACATTTCCCCCAAACACTCCCACTTGGCTCACATCCTCCCACACCTCTTCCTTTTCAATCACTTGTTCAACTTCACCACTCTTCAAATCCACCTCCACCACTCCTTCATTACCCAAACCAAATCCCAAATCACCATTACTCACAATCATCTTCACCCCAGACAAACCATTCCCTCCTGCCACCACTTTAGCTTCTTTAGTTTCCATCTCCACTTCGACTACTGACAAAGAACCACTATCCAAAACCAAAACACTGTTCTCATAAATAGACATACTACTACCCAAAAACCCCTCTCTCACAAACCCTAAATTCAAAAATACCCCCAAACTCACATTTTCCTCACCGGAGACCTTTTTGTATTCACTCTCAACTCTACTTTTCAACTCCACCAATTTTTCATACTCATCACTTTTCTCACTAAACTCAACCATAGAGTTTTCAACTCTATCTCCAGCTTGCTTCAACAACTCTCTCGCTTGTAACGAATTTACTCCTTGCAACTCACTTGCTTGCAACATCAACCTCTCAACAGGGTCAACCGCCGCGGTCAACCGCTCTTGCTTCTCTTTAACTCTACTCCTCCATCTCCCCCAAGCAACCGACAGACCCAGCATCACCATCAGCATTACTACTACACCCAATACAAACCTTTTTCTCCTTTTTGTAAAATCTCGACCTCGGCTCAAATATACTTTTTGTTTCTTGTCTTTTTTTTTCATCTGCCACCAACCTAAATTAGGCCTAAATTTCCCCAACCATCCAGCTTCTAAATTTATCTTCCCAACACCTACAAACCCACCTGCCACACTACTCCCACCAACTTCAACAGCCAACACCTCTGCCACCTCTCCTACTCCCTTCACCACCTCTAAAGTTTCACTCCTTTTATCAATCACACTTTTTACTTTCTCATAAGAAAATTTGTCCCAAAAAGCTTTGTTCACGAGCATCAACAAATCTCCCTCAACCAACTCTCCCGCTACAAATCCAACTTCACCCCTACCTCTTATCAACTC
>CBDUQH010000157.1:0-2794 GCA_965369335.1 uncultured bacterium | reverse complement strand
CCCAAACCATTTGCAAAACCCAGCACCCAAGTTGTTTTTTCTCAAAATTTTTTTAAAGTTTTTCTCACCAAAAATCCAACCAAGAAAAACCCCGCCAAATCACTCACTGCTACATGATAAAAATTTCTAAAAATCATCATGAAAATAAACGCCAACATAGTCCGTCCAAAAACTGGCAGATGATTATCCAAAAGCGATTCCAACAAATAGCTGATTAAAAAAAACAAAGCCAATGTTTCGCTTTTTGAACCAGACACACTCAAACCCATAAAAAGAAAGAAAACTATCAATACTGTTTGTATATTTTTGTTATCCATAAAACCTCAATTCTTTTGTAACCTAACAGCAATTTCTACAAAAAACCACTCCTATTTATTATAGTTAGACTTTTAACCTCACAGGGGTAGAATGGCGTTATGTACCAAACAAAACTAGCTCATGGCCTTATAATTTCTCCTCAAAAGGACAATCAACCAACATCAATCCTTTATTTTCAGCCAACTCCAAAGCCTTTACATGACCTCTTAACAACTTACTGGGCAAATTATCTTTACTAATCCATTCCCACCTCTCACACTTTTCAGGCTCTCTCAACTCAACTTCACCTTCATACTCACTACAAACATATGCAAAATGAATAAAGTCATAATCACCTTGATTATCTCTCACCACACCCACTAACTTTAATTTTTTTGCCACCAATCCAGTTTCTTCTTCCAACTCCCGTCTCGCTGTCTCTTCCACTCCCTCTCCCAACTCTATCCGTCCACCAGGTATACCCCACCATCCACTATGATAAGCATTCTTCCTAACACCCATCAAAACTCTTCCATTTTTATCCATCACCACAACACATGAACCCAAATTTTGACTCATTTTTTAGCTCCTAAACTAAGTCTCCATATAAGATTTTAACAACAACTTACTTCATCACACACTGACTATTAACACACTTTGCCTTTAGTTCTTTTTGACAACTTAAATGATCCGATAGCACAGATTCACAGCGTGTAAAAATACAACTGTCATTTTTTTTACCCAACCAATACGAATAGTATTTACGATTAATCGCTCTTTTTTTACCTCCTTCATTGCACCCACAACACCCATCTGGCACCGCAATACAATCTCTGTCTTTTTCACACACAGGAATGTCACTCGATTCTTCAGGTGTTTCCTGAACACTTGCCAAAGTCTCTCCTTCAGCGCTTTGTCCTTCAACCAAGGGTTTCCCCACAAACACCATCACTCCCAACATCACTAGTCCTGATACAACTTGAACTCTGTTTAACATAAATCTTATCCTACCATCAAAGACCCACTAAATCACATCATACTACTACCTTAATATAGACATTTAAAGCTTTCTTCACTATCCTTAGCCCAAATGTCAAAATCTGCTTCACCTTTTCTCCAGGCCACTCTTTTCTTGATCATTCTAACCCTTACTTTAGAACCAATTACTACAGCCGATTTGGGCTGGCACCTTGCTGCTGGAAAGTTTATCGTCACCAACCAATCATTACCATATTTTGATACTTTCACCTTCTCTCTCCCAGGGCACCCTTACATAGCCTACTCCTGGCTTACCGAAGTCATCATCTACCTCTTCTACACAAAACTTAACTTATGGGGAATTACTCTCACATTAGCCTCAACTACTGCTTTAGGTCTTTACCTTCAATACTTCACCACTAAAAAACTCCTCACCAAACCAGTGTTGGCTGTCTTAATCCTCCCATTGATCCCTTTTTTCATCATCTTTGCCAGCCTCAGAACCCACGCCCCTACCATCCTTTGTCTTTCAATCCTTTCCTACATTCTTATTAACTATCCTTCAAAAACTCCTCTCGCTGTTAAACCTTGGGCTCTTAAAACTAAATTCATCTACTTGCCATTTTTATTTTTCCTTTGGGCCAACCTCCATGCCGGATTTGCCTTGGGATTGTTCATTCTAATCATCTGGATCACTTCAAAAATAATCAGATATCAAATCAAACAAAAAAGCCTTCAACTAACTCAATCCCATAAACACATTATTCTTTTTCTATTCCTATCTGCCTCAGCCACTTTACTAAACCCCTACCAACTCCAACTTCACAAATTTATTTATAACCTTACCTTCAACTCTTCTACCCATCATTTCAACAAAGACTGGCTACCTCTTTTTTCAACCAACTTTTCCCAAGCCTTTCAAATCTTTCCACTACTACTATCACTACAGACATTTATTACTCTCAAATACACCAAACGCTACCAACACCAAAAACTAATCATCTTCATATTATTTTTGCTCACCCTAAAAAGTGTCAGGTTTGCCATGCCGCTACTTATTTTCATGACACCTCTATTTATCAAAAGCATTGAAAAAATTTTCCTAACCAAAAACAACCATCTAAAACTCAGTTCCGCTCTCCCATTAATCTTGTTAGCAATCCCAATTTACAAATTCCAAAAACAACTCATTTCTCAAACCATCTGTACCAATAACTCCATCAACTGTTACGCCCAATTTGGCAACTATCCTTTGGAAGCAATCAACTATCTAAAGCAAAACAACATCCAAGGCAACATCTTAAACCACTACAACTGGGGAGGTTTTTTACTTTGGCAACTACCTCAAAATAAATACTATGCCGACGGCCGTATGGACAATTTTTTTAAAAACAACCATTCATTTCTAGATGAGTTCACAGTCATCGCTTTCGGTCAGCCAGGTTGGCAACAAATAATTTTTTCATATCCTCTCGACGCCATTCTCATGCCTTCTTCTTGGCCACTAAGAATAGACTTT
>CBDUQH010000156.1:0-2830 GCA_965369335.1 uncultured bacterium | reverse complement strand
GGAGCAAAGGCACAAAAGCAAGTGTGTGGGTTTGGGCAGTTTCATGTTTTAAGATTAGCATATCTAGGTTTGGGGAGGAAGTGGTGTAGAATTTGAATATGAGTGAGCGTTTGATGGAGATTCAACATATTGATACTTTGGACGAGTTTTGGGGTTTTGAAGTTAAACAAAGAAAAAGGGTATTTGAAAAAAGTATTGAAGTGAATTTGGGAGTTGATTGGGAAGGGTTAGTGACAAGTAGCTGGGAAAGATTGGAAGATTTAGGTTTGGCTGAGGGTGTGGGCAAAGGGATATTTTATTTTTGGAGAATGAATGAAGAAGCTGGGGATTGGATAGGGCTAGCGGCAGCAGGTTTGATGTTTAATCAGTTGACGAAAAAAGCAAGAAACGCTATTAAGAGTAATCCTGAATTGATGGATTATTCCTATATAGATGAATTGGAGTTGAGTTTGAGACAAGCACGGGAGGGTGATTATGTAGATGGAGTAGCAAGGGCTTTGAGTAGAGCTGCTGAGGAACACCGGGGACTTAAAGTCTTTCCGTTTGTTGTTTTGCCAGTGTTTGCAAATCAAAAATATGGTAGGCAATTGATAAGGAAAGTGAGTGGTTTTGTGGATGGATATAATGGCTATGTAACCCAACCTTTTTTTGGATGGAGTGGAGCAACTTTGCCACACACACATGCAATTAATGATGCTTGGGCGGTTAGTTTGGGTGAAACAAATCAACATATTAACTCGACTTTAGTGTTGAAAGAGAGAGGGGCTTTGATGCCTGGAGTTGTGAGTAGGGCTATCTATAAGAGTGATCAAGTGGTGTTTGTAAAAGCTGGGGAAATACATAAAATTGGCAGGTTAAGCAGTGGGCGAGAAGATTTAGATGGGGGGAGATTGGTGGATTGGGATAGGTTGTTTAAAATTATTAAGTTTGATGAGTTGGCTTGTTTGCATGTGTATTTACCGAACACAGATTGGATAAAGAGAGTGCCTGAAAAGTACAGAAATTTGTTTAGGGTGAATGATATGGTTGTTTTTGAGGAAGGGAAAGAGCCATGGGTGGGAGATGGTGGGGCTTGGGAGAAAAGAAGTTGTGAGAGTTGTGGAGTTTGTTATGTTGAAAGTGATCATAGAGAGAGTGTGGATAGGTTTGATGTGTTTGATAAACTGTTGGATCATAAGTCTAAATCTGCGAAAGTGTTTGAAAGGAGAAGTTTATGAAGAAATACTGGTGGGTTGGGATTGGAATCATTTTGGTGGTGGGTTTGGGTATAATTAGAAGTATGAATTTTAACTTTGGTGGTAGTGAAGATAATTTTAGGGAAGTTAAGCAAAGATTTGTTGAGTTGGAAGCGAGAAATGATTTGAAAAAGGTGACGTTTGCTGGTGGGTGTTTTTGGTGTATGGAAGGGCCGTTTGAGGCTGAAGAAGGAGTGGAGGAAGTGTTGGCTGGGTACACTGGTGGTGAAGTGGTTGAACCGAGTTATGAAGAAGTGACTAGAGGTGATACAGGGCATAGGGAAGGGGTGATGGTTTATTATGATGCTTCGAAGGTAAGTTATGAGAGGTTGTTAGAAATATATTGGCTTCAGATAGATCCGACTGATGAAGGAGGGCAGTTTGCTGATAGGGGGTTTCAGTACACTACAGCGATTTACTATCATGATGAGGAGCAAAAGGAGATTGCAGAGAAGTCAAAGCGAGAGAAAAGTGAATCAGGTAAATATGAAGGCGAGATTGTGACAAAAATAGAGAAGTTTGAGAATTTTTATCCGGCTGAAGATTATCATCAAGATTTTTATTTGAAGAGTAAAGATAGGTACGAGCAGTATAGTTTGTTTTCTGGGAGGAAGAAGTATGTGGAGGAGATTAAGAAGAAATTTGGAAAAGGGGAATGAAGGGTTAGCAGTTGAGGGCTTGGAGACATTGAGTTTTTGCCTCGCCTGAGAGTTGGTCGCAAGTGGAGCATTGGAGTGAGTTTAAGTCTTGTGCTGATTGTTGGATTTGTTCAATTTGGGCGGAAAAGTCTTGGAATTGGACGTTGGAGGGAGGGGTGAATTGGGATTGATCAACTCTCCAGGAATTGCATTGGTAATCAAAGTCTTGGTTGTAGTCAAAAGGTTCTTGAGGTGAGTTTGTATCAGAAGGGTTGGTGTTTGGTGTAGACTCAAAATCTGTGTGTTTGGTTTTGATACCTTGGGGGAGTTGGTTACCCCAGATGTAGTTGTATTCTGTGTCGTTGATGACTGAGGTTTGATATGTTTGGCCCTGTGCATCTGTCATTTCAAAGTCACCGCGCATTTTTTCGCCTGAAATATAGACTGTGCCAGAAGAGTTGTTGTCTAGGTCGTCGGTGTGGGTGAAGGTACAAGTGATGTCCTTGCCTTGTTTGAATAGATCGGCGATGTTGCCAGTGAATGAATCGTCGTTGGATTGATTGGATGTTGGGGAGGAAGTGTCGGGATTAGGCTTGATGAGGTTGCAAGCAAATAGAGTTAGGGAAAGAAGTGGGAGAATAATTAAGGTTTTGTTTAGTTTCATAAAGCTAGTTTAGCATATTGGATAAATTTTAAGTGAGGCTTGGTGAAAATTGGTGGAGTGTGACAGTTAAGTCACACTCCTTTTTGAACTTAAATTAGTTTATCGACAATACCGATTGATTGAAGCGCTTGTTTGGCTGCTTCGACATCGGTATTGGTGATGATATCAGGGTAGGAACTAATGTCGGGGTTGTCTCCAGTTTGTAAAAGGAGATAGAGGAAAATGGCGCGAGCATCTTTGTTGGCAATCCAGTTCAGTTGGGTGAAGCGGTTTTGAAACGCTGAGTTTAGAAT
>CBDUQH010000155.1:0-2834 GCA_965369335.1 uncultured bacterium | reverse complement strand
CCCCCATTCCCATTCCCAAGTATCCTCCCCAAGATTGACTCACCCACACTCCACTCAATACCACCAACCATCCCACCAACCCAACCAATCTCTTCCATCCACTCATTTCCTTACCCATCAGGTACAAACCAATCGGCGCCACCACCACCAAATACCCAGCCAAAAAATTAGGTTGCCCAAAAGTAGCCCCCACAGCCGCATCACTCCACCATCCACTCGAAAAATCTCCCCAAAAAGCACCTCTCAAATCCTCAACAATAGCCAACCCACTCACCACCACACCTCCTCCCAACAACCCCCACACCAAAACCCATTCCCAAACCTTTTTCCACCACAAACCCACCAACAAACTCAAGCCAACCAAACTCAACAAAGTCAACAAACCGTCCATCCTATAATAATTACCACCCACACTCTTCCCCCAGTCTTCTCCAACTACCGAAACCACCCACGCCCAAACCACAAACCCTACCACCAAAATCAACCTTTTCCACTTCAACTTATTAACTTTTGCCCTTAGCAAAACCCCCAATACACTCAACAGACTCAACCCACCAACCACGCTTTGAACAAACCAAACCCTTGGTACTTCAAAAGCCACCTTGGCGCTTGGCCAAAAAACCAACGGCAACACACCCAAAAACACACCTAAAATCAACCCCATAACAGACAAAAAAGGCTTTACAAAAGCGTGTCTCACGTGTTAAAATCCCCGAATACATTAATTGCTAGATAGGACTTTCTTATGCATCAGTTTACAAAAAAAGCTATTATCCTTGCTACTTCCACTTTAGCCATTTTAGCCTTAGCCATCCAAACCAACCTCTCACCTTTGGCTCTAGCTGCTGATGTAATCACACCTCCAACCACTCCACCAGTTACTCCTCCAGTCGAACCCAGTCCTACTCCAAGCCCTGTCCCTTCTCCAACTCCCCCCACTACTCCAGTCACCCCTCCAACTCAAGATACTCCAAATCCAATCATCAAAACTAGACGCCTTCCCTCAGGCAAAAAAGGCCGTCAATACCGAGCTCCTATTCAAGTCATCCAACTTGGAAAAGATATGCAACTGGGCCTAACTGTTGAAGGCCTTCCTGAAGGCATCTCACTTCAAAACTGCCGCCAAAGAAGTAACCATCGAAAAACCATCTTAAACTGTTACTTAAAAGGTTCCACCCAACACGTAGGCCACTTTGACGTCCTCGTCACTGCAACCAACTCCAACAACCAATCAACTCAAAAATCTCTTGATCTCCAGATCAAAGATAACCACAGAAGATGGTACTGGAACTGGCACCGCCACTTTCCCTGGTGGAAATAACTTCACCCCAAGCCAAACTTAGTTTTGTGTTAGACTAACACCATGCTTCGTCTCAGTACCAAAACGATTCTCTATCTAATTACAACCCTCCTTGTTTTAGTCATTGGCAGCACCTTCTTTCTCGCCTACAACCTTTACTCCTCCAAACTTCCAAAGTTAAACCTAAAACCAACCTCCACTCCTTCACCAACATCAGAATTTCAACTCAACATCAACTGGATATCTTACGTGAATCCCCGAATAGGCATCTCACTCAAACATCCCGAAAATCACCCCCCACAAGAGGCTTACACTCCAGACCCCTCCAGTAAATCTGGCGATTTAGTTCTCACCAACCAACCCAACTTCAACCTAAACAACCTTGAACCTTGCCCCCAAGTCACTACCAACCAACAAGAGTTTTGTCTTCTAAATCAACACACTCCTCTCGAAGACACTGTAGTTGCCAACAAACCGGCCAAAAAATTCGCCATTTTCACCTCAGAAGACAACTCTATCTACCTGGTATACCAAATCCAAACAGTCCCCACCATTGAAATCGCCTACCCAGTCGACGGCATAATGCTAGAAGAAACTTTTAATCAAATCATTGAATCAGTAGAATTCACTCAGGAAGAGTAACCATGGATCAAACTAACTCATACCCCCAACCTCTGCAAACACCCCAACAGCCCTCCGTCACTACAAACCCACCCCACTCCCAAACCTCTCCTCAGCAACCTCCCCAACAAACTCCAACCACTATTCCCACTCCACCTCGCAAATCAAACCTCCCCTCAATACTCATTCTCATTATAGTCATCCTCATCAGCCTAGCAGGGGGTTATTTTCTCCTTAAAGATCGCCTCTTTCCCTCCACAACTAGCACCACCGAACCTTCTCTCACCCAACCCTCACCTACTCCAATAATCACCCCCACACCTGATTCAATCATATCCGAAAATGGTAACTATACCGACCCCAACAATGTCTTCAAACTCACTCTTCCGCAAGGCTACCACACCCACCCGTACAGCAACCCCGAGGCCACTTCCAAGTGCTACTTCTTCCTTGACCCTCAAACCGAATATGTTCCAACCCTTCAAAGCCTTGAAATTATCAGTCAATCCGCCAACTTCGCCATCTGTACCACCAACTTCACCACAGCTCAAGAAGCTGCCACTTACTACCAAGATACCTCAATCACCCCTGCCACCGTCTCTGACTATCAAGGCCTTTTTGTCGAAGATCACCAAGTAACCTTTGTCCAAGACCACACAACACAACAAGTCATCCAAATAGTCTCCGACCCTCAAACACCCAATGCCAAAAACCAAATAGACCAAATCCTCTCCACCCTCCAATTCATTTCCGACACCCAAGCTTCTCAAGAAGACATCTTCTGTGGCGGTATCGCCGGCATCGCTTGTCCCTCTGGATACACATGTCAACTAGACGGTACCTACCCAGACGCTGGCGGCACTTGCATCTCCAACTAACATCTTCATCCACATATACCAAATACTCTATACTC
>CBDUQH010000154.1:0-2893 GCA_965369335.1 uncultured bacterium | reverse complement strand
CTCTTAAAACCGCGTTTTACACTCATCTCACTTCCATTGAGTCAACACCATCATTACCACAGTCACAAACACCCCCACACTTACATACTCTCGCAAAGTATTTTTAAACAACCTCTCTTGCAACTGATGCTGCATCAAACCCAACAATACATACATTCCTGTCACTAAAAACAACGACGCTATCCACACAGTCACTGGCCAAAAAGAAATTGCCACCGCCATCTCAGTTAAAACAAAAGATAATATTAGTGAATAAGATAACACATGCCAAGACAAAAATGGCTCCAGCTTCACAGACCACAAACCGTTTAATACAATCGGAAAACTTACCAAAAAAACCAACACTGCGTTTATAAAAAATGGAAACTTAAAAGAAAAAATCGTGTTGTAGAAAAACAGACTCGTCACCAAAGCCATCATAAACCCCACTGCATGAGCAGCCCTTAACAACTGAATCGTCCTTATCGCCGCCACACTGTAGATGTTACTTGTTAAATACAAAGCATACATTCCCAACCCAAACAAAAACATAATCACCAATCTCGACAACAAAGCTTCTGGTAGCAAAAAATAAAACAAAGCCACACTTACAGCATAGAGTCCTGGAAAAGGCACCACCACCAACCACTCTATTCCTTTTAAATCACCAAACAACGCCCATGCCGACACAAAGTAAGCCGCTACAAACAAACCCACTATTGATAGGTATCTAAAAGGAAACTCAACAGTAACCAACTGAGTTGAGAATAAACCCAATGACAACAACAGTGACGCTACAACAAACTTTTGCCTCTTACTCATATGCTCTAATATACCACACCCCAAAACTCAGATATTACAATTCTGATATCTGGTTATCACCCCATATTGCAAATTACGTATTCTACATCTTCATGTTCACCCAATAGCTCCACCAAAGTATTGACTGCTTTTCTAGTATGTTCATCCACAGGAACTGGCACAGTTACTTTGTACCCCTCCCCTTCTCTCTCAAACATATAGGCTACGGATCCTGGTCCCCCCATTGAACCACCAGACTTGGTAAATAAAGATTTAATCTCAGCCGCGCTTCTATTCCTATTGTCAGTTAAAACTCTCACCAAAAAACCCACTCCATTTGGCCCAAATCCTTCATAAAGTATTTCTTCAACAGTATCTCCTCCTCCCTTTCCCAAACCTTTATCTATGGCTTTTTGTACATTTTGTTTTGGCATATTCACTTCTCTTGCTTTATCTAAAGCCAACCTCAATCGAGGATTGCTATTAGCATCACCGCTTCCACCCTCCTTAACAGCTACAACAATCATCTTACTCACTATAGAAAAGGCCTTGCTCCTTTTTGCATCTTCAGAAGCCTTTTTATGCTTTATTGTGCTCCATTTACTATGACCGCTCATCACTTCCTCCAATAAAAAATTTTTAGCAAAAATACAACAGCCCAAATTATAACCCCCTTGACATTACCAATCAAACTCGTGTACCTTCACTAAAGTCCAACTAAAAAATCTCTATGCAAAATTTAAACGATCAAGCCGTAAAGGCAGCCCTTAATCAAGATTGGAACACGGCTATTGACCTAAACAAACAAATCCTTAAACAAGAGCCTGAAAACATTGCTACTCTCAATAGGCTTGGCTTTGCGTACATGCAAAACGGCAATCTCCAATCTGCCAAAGAAGCCTATAATCAAGTCATCAAACTCGACAAATTCAATCCTATTGCCAACAAAAGCTTAGATAAAATATCCAAAATAAAACACACCAAAGATAAAGATATCCCCACCAAAGTCGTCACTTCATTTCTAGAAGAACCAGGAAAAACAAAAACTGTTAACCTCCTGAGGCCTGCAGACTCAGACTTACTTGCCAGTTTAAACGTAGGTACTTTAGTTTCTTTACAATCCAAAAAACGTCGTGTCCAAGTTGAAACATTAAAAGGCAAGTATCTTGGTTGCCTCCCCGACGACCTTGGATTTAAACTCGGCAGGCTCATTAAACTTGGCTACACCTACGAAGCTGTCATTAAATCTGCAGACAATAAAAACGTCAGCATCTTTATTAAAGAACTAAAAAGAGCTCCAAGAGGCAAAAACCTGCCTTCTTTCACCTCCTCTTCATCAATCCTTCTTTCTCTTCCAAAAACTGAACAACTAGACGAAACACCTATTGATATCACCCCCACAGGAGAAGAAGACGAACACTCCTAATACTCTACCCCATACACAAACTCTTCATAATCGCTGCCCAAAATTAATACAACTTCAGTTCTATACTCATCTTCTAAAGATGACTCTGCCAAAAACTCACTATCAAACAACTGCCTTAGTGGTTTCAAAAATTCATCTTCATCTCTCAGCTCAGGCACCACCAACAACTTAGATTCATCCAAAGTCTCTTCAGCTTCACTCACAGAAACCACATCATAACCAATTTTTTCCAACACCTCAGAAGCTTCTGTAGCCAGTCCTGGGCGACTGGTAGCATTCACAACCGCCAAGCTTACATCCATAGCATGATTATTCACGACTGGATCACTAAATCTTCCTTTTAACCTCTCCAAAGCACCTTCATTCAAACTAACCGCAACACTCCCATCAGGCAACCTATCTCCCCTGCTATACTCAGACGAGCGAAGATCAACTCTTTCCACCCCATTCTCTCCTACACCTTTCAACTCCATACTCAAAACCCACCCATCCCACCACGACAGTTCTTTTCCCCCCTTTCGCAAACCACCAACCAACATCGAAACTTCCTCCACATTTTCCACTCCACCAACCACTCCCACAACATGTACTCCCAACATATATTCCAAACTTGAAGTCAACAAATCACTACCTTTTCCCTCTTGCTCACCCAAAGGCACCACAATTCCTACTTTATAATCCCCATAC
>CBDUQH010000153.1:0-2925 GCA_965369335.1 uncultured bacterium | reverse complement strand
GTATAGAGTATACAAGAAGTGGATTTTATCAAGGATTTTGTCTGGTGGCAAGAGTATTGGTTTAGATGCGACTAATTGCAAAAGTTAGAGATGTTATTGATTTTGAATGGCTTGGCTGTTAGGGTCAATCTATGGAAAACAATAATTTGCCTACTTTGGAGTTTGTGAGTTGGAAACAGTTTCATTTGTTGTGCTTTGAGTTGGCGAAGCAGTTGGAGGAAGAGAAGGACTTCGATGTGTTAGTGTCCATTTCCAGAGGTGGCCATGTGATATCAAGAATCTTGTCTGATTTTTTGAGTTTGGATGTTTTGAATGTGACGATTCAGTCGTATGAAGGGATTAATAATCAAAAAGAACTAAAGATTTCTCAGAAGTTGGGAGTTAATTTACAAGGACAAAGAATTTTGTTGGTGGATGAAATTGTTGATTCAGGAAGAACTTTGGAGAGGGCGTTAAGTTATTTGAGGAGAATTAAAGTCAAAGATGTGGTGAGTACAGCGCTACATGTTAAGCCTAGGACAAGTATTTATCCTGATTATTTTGTGGTCGAGACTTCTAACTGGGTGGTTTATCCTTATGAAGTGAGAGAAACTGTTGAAGGTATAGTGCCTTTATGGAAAAAAGCAGGATTAAGTTATGATGAAATGGTTCGCAAGTTGAGGAAAGGTGGATTTAACAAGATGATGGTGGAGAAGTATTTGGGTTAGTATAGAGGGACGGGTATGGTGTATAGAGATGATGGAAATTAACTCTTGTGCTTGTGGGCGGCTTTTAGATATTCGATAAAGATGCCGTGAGGTTTGAGTGGTTGGGATTTGTACTCTGGGTGAGCTTGGGTAGCAATAAAGAAAGGGTGATCTTTTTTAGGAAGTTCTATCATTTCAACAAAAAAGTCATCAGGAGAAGTGCCGGAGATGACGAAACCTTTTTCTTCGAGTAGTTGTCTATATTTGTTGTTAAATTCGAATCGGTGGCGGTGGCGTTCGGAGATGAGATTTTTGGATTTATCAATAAACATGTCGTGTTTTGTGTAGATATGGTGTGCGAGTGTGTTGGGTTTGAGGATGCAATCGTAGCCGCCAAGCCTCATGCTTGCTCCTTGACCCTTGATTCGTTGGTATTTGGGGTCGAAAGGGATGTCGTGGATGATGGGGTCGGGAGTGTTGGGATCGACTTCGGTGGTGTGGGCTTGTTTGAGGCCCACGACTTCACGGGCAAATTCAACTGCAGCTAGTTGCATTCCATAACATAGTCCCAAGTATGGAATTTTGTGTTTTCTGGCATATCCAGCAGCAAAAATTTTGCCTTCTACTCCCCTACTACCCCAGCCGATAGGGACAATAATACCGTCAACTTGTCTGAGTTGTTTGAGAGTTTGAGGGTCAGAGTCTTCTAGCTTTTCAGCGTTGATAAATTCGATCTCAAGATTGTATTCGTTTGACCAAGCCGCGTGATTAAGAGATTCTAGAAGTGAGGCGTAGGAGTCTCTTAAATGATAGTCACCGGTGGCAATGTATTTGGCGATGATGCCAATTTTGACGGTTTTGTCTTTTTGTTTTTGAATTTTGTCGACTAGTTTTTGCCAATCGTCGAGTTGGAGGGATTTTGTGGGTAAGTGAAGTTTTTCCAAGACTAAGTCGTCGAAGCCTTGTTTGTGAAACTCTAGGGGTAGTTGGTAGATGGAAGGTAAATCGGGAGCTGAAATAACATATTTTTTGTCCAAGTTGCAGTAAAAGGCTACTTTTTCTTTGCGTTTATCGTCTATTTGGCTTTCGGCTCTACCGACAATAAAGTCGGGCTGGATACCCATGGAGTTTAGGATTTTGACTGAAAGCTGAGTGGGTTTGGATTTGAGCTCACCAACGTGTTGAGGCCTGGGGAAATAGGTGAGGTGGACGTGGATGACGTTTTGGGGTTGTTGGAGTTTTAAGATACGATAGGCTTCGTAGTAGATGGCGTTTTGGTATTCACCGGCTGTACCCCCAAGTTCGATGAGAATGATATCGTAACCTTGGGCGGCTTTTTTGATGCGCCTGATGACTTCTTCTGGAACATATGGCACTGCGTCTACGGTGGCTCCGTTAAAACTAAGGTTTTTGGTGTCTTCAATCACTTTTAGGTATATTTGGCCCATGGTGGTGAAGTTATCTTGACCAACATTTTGTTCCAAAAAACGCTCGTAAGTACCCAAATCTAAATCGGCTTCTAGGCCGTCTTCACACAGAAAAACATCGCCATGTTCGATGGGATTGATGTTACCTGAGTCTAAGTTGAGATAGTTTTCACACTTAATGAAAGTGACTTTGTAGCCACGGGCTTTTAACAAAGAAGCAAGGGAAGCTGATGTGGTCCCTTTTCCTAATCCAGAAAGGACCCCGCCTGAAACAAATATGAAAGATGTTTGTTTTTCTTGCGGCACGAGTTATTTTAACACAAAAGTGTATATAGTATAGAGTATGGTGTATAAGGGATAAGACTTTTTTCTCAAAACTTAAAGATGAGGAAGGTGTGGTTGGCTGCGTGGGTATATTCTTTTTGGGCAAAGAGGGGGTGTTGATAGAGTCCGGTGGTATAAAAACGAGTATGGGAGATGGCTACCGTTTTACCTTTGAGTGAAGTTAGGGTGAGTTGGTCTTGAGGCGGAAGTGGATTGGTATATAGGTTGAAGACGATTGGATCCTGAGGGCTGGTTGAGACCAAGTAATCGATGGGGTGAGGGTAAGATTGTTTGAGTCTAAGCAGGTTTTGTCCCCAGTCTAGATTGCTATCGGAGATGATTAGTGAGCTGGTTTTGGTACCAATAATGGGGTTGAAATAGGCGATTGGGTCTAGAGTTGAAAAAGCGATTATGAATGAAAAGACTAGAATTAGTATTGTTAGTTTTGATTTTGAATGAATTAAATTGGCAATGGAGAGGGCCATAAA
>CBDUQH010000152.1:0-2932 GCA_965369335.1 uncultured bacterium | reverse complement strand
AAAACAAACTCAAATAAAGAAACTCCTAAAACCGAGAACTAGATTGTACTTGAATTCTATTTAGTTTTGCAATCTCAACTGCTGCATCCCAAATAATGCTCAAAGCACCTTGTACTCCAAGCACTCTCACTTCAGCAAGTTTAGCCTCAACTTGTTTTTCAGTAAACATTGAATATAGATTTCCTGATTCATCTTCAAATTTAGTCTCTTGGCAAAGCAATTGTAGTATCATTCGCACATCCCTTTGTTCCAACCTTGATCTTCCTGCTTGACCTTTTATGCTTCCCCAAATTGTTGCTTGTGGATTATATCCAGCCCCATGCAACTCTATTTCAGAAAAAACGATGTTGCTCAACGCAGCTACTCTCAATAGATAAACAACATCGTCATCATCAAGTTCACCTTTCTTTCTAGCTTCCCAAATTGCGTTAACCCCATCGTCTGAGTGTGTTGGATCAATGGCATCATAAAGAAAATCTAAATCTAATGAACCAATCCAATAAGAAATATACTTGTTTAACTGTCTTAAGTCTTCAGGATATTGTGGTTTAATACTAGGCCCTTGACCATCATTGCCAGTAATTGTCAAATTAGCCCAGTCAATCTTTGTTCCATTTAACAAATATTCAAACATTTTTGCTGACCAGTTAAACTCGTTAGCATAATATTTACTATCAACCTTAGCTGGCATACTATTCCAGGGAATTTCTTCAACAGGCACACTCCAATCCAAAAACCACTGTCTCAATGTTCGAACTTCTCCCTTTTGTCCAATACGTATAGCATCAACATATGAACGACAAAGTGACCCAAAAAACGGCACTGTTATTGGGTTTCCTGCAGGTTTACTTTGCTTAATTTGTCTGGATCTATAATACCCTGTTTTATCAAGTTTCGATCCAGCATCCATAGCCATAGCACCATAATCTAAATGAGCTCCAATTCCAGCTTGTACTGCATACTTATGAGCCAAATACTCAGCTAATTTTCCCATAGAACCACCACCAACTAGCTCTTGAATCACTTTCCTAGCAGCCTCATATTCACCACTACTCCCCACTGACTCTTCAGGAAAAATATTTCTCATAGCTACCTCAAGGGTTATCTCTCCACTACCATAAGAAGAACTGCTTATTTTTCCTTCTTTCAAATATCCCTTAGCAACTTCGTTTGGTTTAAAACTTACTTGCCTTAAATTACCATCTATCGAATCGACAACTCTATCAACCTCACTTTCCTCAAATCCCATATCTACGAAATCTTTTTTAAACAAACATCCCTTGTTTCTCCAGGGACTCATATACAAATAAACACTCAATGCTTTCCTAAACATCTCGGCGAATTTGACTTTTTCACCAGTCTCTCCCACCTCAACCATTCCTGCTCTTGCCAAAACCTGGTATGTTTTAGCATTCATTTCCAAAGGTTGCCCTGGACCTGCCGACTTTCCATCCATAGCAATCATTGCTTTAGCCAACTCAGTTGGGTCACCTTTACTGCCCTCATAGAGCATTCCTCTGTTATGGAGAGTTGCAAACACCCTTACTTCTTCCAAAACTCCATTAGCAAATTCCCTGAGTGAAATTTCGTTAGGATCACCATTAAGTGGTTTATTTGGAAAATGTTCTATAACTTGACTAATCTTCATGGAGTAATCCAAAGACACACTTATTGCTTCATTTGCATTAACAGTAGTTGCGGTCATTTCCTTTGTGATCTTGCTATAAAACTTCCTATACATCCAATGCCTAAACCAATCTTGAAACTTTTCCCGTACTTCTGCTGACTTCAAGTCACCACCTTCAAAATCTTGCTCCAAAGCATAACCCAAAAACTGCTTAAATCTTGGTGATGCATCCAAGTCTTCATAAACATTAGGCTTTATTCCCAGCTCACTCTTGAACCTAAACACTTCCTCTCTAAACAAAAGCAGATCTGTATTTGATACTTTAAGTTTAGTCAACTCGTTTACATAACCTTCAAGCCTACGTTCAGGGTCAGCTTTTGCAAATAACCCATTTGAATAAAGATTTACAAAATTTTTCATCTGTTCATAGATTTTTTGGATCTCTGGATTTTCAAACTCAGGTCCATCATAATCATCCTCTTCATCTCCATTTTCACCATCCCCACCATCTTCAGTCTCATCATCAGGAGTATTATCTTCTGGAGGCTCATTCCCACCATCTCCACCACCAACTTGATTTACAACCTTTTCACCATCAACTACGGTTTCATCGTTACCGCTATTCCCATTCTCAGTCGCATCAAAACCCTTAAAATCTTCATCAACAACCTCTCCCTCAACATGTTCAACTGACTCCTCTCCCAAAATAGTATCCAACCAAGTTCCTCCTCCAGCATTCCTCAAACCCACAGCAGTTTCATTATTTTCACCAATACCATACAAAGTCAAAGCTTTGCTTTCATCCACACCTCCATTACCATCTCCCAAACTGCCTCCAGAGAACCTTAACGCCTCCAACACTTCAGCATCACTCATCTGAGACAAACCATAAACGATACCTGCCACATAAACCATATGCATCTTATCCACATCCCCACTCCCAAAAATCTCAATTTTTTTCTTAACTTGATCAAAACCTCTCACATAAGCCAACGCATCATTTTTGGCAGCTTGTTTAGTTTTTTCTGGGATTTTACTCTTTTTATCCATATCAAATAATCGATCCAAAATCCCATCAAATTCTTTCTTTTGTTCATCGCCCAACTCCACCCCAGACTCAATCTTGGGCAATCCTTGCCACTTTTTTTCTTCGGCAATTCTATCTATACCGCTATTAAACATTCCAGCTAGTAAGTTTCCTTCCTTTTCCGGCACGTGTTTTCCTCTATTTATCTTTATATTTACTAATAATTATCTCATTAAACTTATCCAGGTTCACCCCATAAGTTTTTTTAAATTCATCCG
>CBDUQH010000151.1:0-2933 GCA_965369335.1 uncultured bacterium | reverse complement strand
ATTCATTGAAATGTTTAACTTTATTCTAGATAAAAACCCAGAATTAAAACCCCACGACTTAGCTCAAGAAGCCATTTTCCACAACGATAAATCACTAAACACAAACCAGGTCCACTAACCTTTACTCTCCAACTCTAAATCTCACAAACCTCTTTAATGTAATATTCTCACCCAACTTACCAGTTGCTTCTTTGATCAAAGCATCAATGGTTTTGCTTGAGTCACGAATATAATCATCTTTCAAAAAACTCTCCACATCTTTGGGATCTGTGCTTGTCACTTGCATAGCCAATTCTTTGGCCAAGGTTTGAAAATCTTCAGTTCGAGCCACAAAATCGGTTTCACAGTTTAGCTCCACCAAAGCACCACTTTGATTGTCATGGTGGATATAGGCATAAACTAACCCATTTCCAGTCTCACGATCAGCCTTTTTCTCAGCTCGAGCCAAACCTTTTTTGGCAATCCAATCTTTAGCTTTTTTTATATCACCTTTGGATTCTTCCAAAGCCCTTTTTGCATCCATCACTCCAGCTCCAGTTTCTTCTCGAAGCTTCTTGATGTCTTCCATTGTTACTGCCATATTTTCTCCTTTTTAACAACTTTATTAACAATCTAATTTGACAAACTGGGTAAACTGAAAAGAGCCAGTTTGTCATCCTGAGTAGATCTGGTGAGATGTGACGAACCAGACTACCGAAGGATCTCTACTTTTCAGCTTTTTTAACCTCTGCTTTAGGCACATCTTTCTTCACTTTAGACTTACCCTCAGCATAAGCTTGCGCAATTCGATTCACAATATACTTAATGCTTCGAACCGCATCATCATTGGCTGGAATTGGATACGCAACATCTTCTGGATTAGAGTTGCTATCAATCAAAGCCACCACCGGGATTCCTCTCATAGCGGCTTCTTTTACAGCCACTTTTTCTTTGTTCACATCAACCACAAACAAAACATCCGGTGTATCTTTCAGCTCAGCAATTCCACCCAAAAATCTCTCTAGTCGTGCAATATCTTTATCAATCAACACCTGTTCTTTTTTGGTATATTTTTTGTACTCTCCAGCTTCTCGCTTGGTCTTCATCTCATTTAATTTTCGGATTCTCTTGCTGATCTCTTCCCAGTTAGTCACCGTACCACCAAGCCAACGCTCGGCAATAAATGGCGCCCCAACTTTAACCGCTTCTTCTCGAACAATAGCTTTGGCTTGTCGTTTTGTTCCCACAAACACAATCACTTTACCTTTTGCAGCCGACTCACTAATATAATCACAAGCTTTGTTGAGTAAATCAGCCGTGATTGTCAAATCAAACACATGCACCCCATCGCGAACCGAATAAATAAACGGCTCCATCTTGGGATTCCATCTTCTTACTTGATGACCAAAATGAGCTCCTGCTTCCAACAGCTCGGCCAAATCTTTAGGCACTGCCATAATAATATCGATCCCTCTTGTTGAGAGTATCGCTCCTTTATACCGCCACCTGACTGAAGACTGCAAGGAGCACCATCAGGTGTGAGAATTTTTATTTTTTGATGAGTCAAGCAATACATGGAGCAAACGTCATCCTGAACTTGATTCAGGATCGCATACTGCAAACATGGATACTTACACTCAAATCAAGAAACTTATTGTACCACAAATCCCCCCTTTCTCAAGACACTCTATGCTATAATACACACTCAATACATAAATTAACTTATAAAATATGGCTGTTTTAGAACGTCACCCACAATCGATCTCTGAGATCTCCACACCAGAAGTCTTAACTAACTCACCAGTTAAAGGCTACGCCCTTGGATTTACCCCTGAGCAAGCAGCCGAACTAAAAGGCATCATAGAATACCTAGATACCGACACAATCCCTCTTGATATCAACACTCGCCTATTTCAAAATAGACCAAACCACACCGTCAGTACTGTTGATGGCTTTTTCAATAAGTTTATATCTCAAAACCAACCCGATCTACTCATTTTGGGACAAATCAAAGGTTTTGAAAATCACCTAGACCAATATGCCAACCACTGTGGGCAAATAGTCATCATCACCAACGACGACACATACGCCAACATAAACTCTAAAGACTTAAATCCAGAGACAAAACAAAAGATTCACTTCGCCCATGTAGACCTACTAAATCGTAATCTACTCACACAATACCCCACTCAAGACTTAATCGACCACCCATACTACGTCATCAACCAAGCTATTGCCGACATGAATCTTGACGTCGTTGACAAAGACGATACTCAAGAAGTCGAAGTTCCCAATAAAACCGATGAAGATGCTAATGCTCTTGCTACACCTGTAATCAACACAATTGCTACAGATAAAAAATCAGCTATCACAAAACTAATAGCTTATTTTAAAAACTCTTTCTAACTTATCCCTCATTGACACCAATCAAATAACCAGTTAACCTCTGAGTATTAATTTGAGAAAAATATGACAATCCTTGCAGAAACTCACCCAGACAAAAAAAACAAAGGTCTAGAAACCACATCTCAATCTAGTTCATTCAGAATCGAACAGTTGGGTGTAGATCCACTAATCTTTCACAACGTGGTTGACACCATCTCCTTTATTCTTGCAGAAGATATACTAAAACACCCCAAGGCCAAAAACCTCAATCTCAACCAACGCAAAGCTTTCGTTTCCAACCACTTAATAAAAACTCAAAACTCTCCCCTAACCCAACACGACATTCTTGTAGCTTCTGCAACCGTAGACAAGGATGAAATAGCCAAGCATTCACACTCATCCCCTATAATTATCATTTGTGGACGTTGGGAAAAAGCTGCTGACTTCAGAGAAACCACCGATAACATCCTCAACCACCCAAAAAGAAACAAGTCTAACAACATTGTCTTCATCAACCAAACAGCCGTCGAAGCTCCTCTAAGATCCACTGCAGTCAACAACATCAACCC
>CBDUQH010000150.1:0-2940 GCA_965369335.1 uncultured bacterium | reverse complement strand
GGGTTTGATACTGACTCAAGATGGTGAGGGTGGAAAGACTTTGGTGATGGTGGTGGATGGGATGGGGGGAGAGCATAAGGGAGATGTGGCAGCGGAGATATTGGTGGAAACAGTAAGAGAAAGGAAAGCGAATGGAGATGCGAGTTTGGCTGAGTGTGTGATTGAGGCTGAGGTGAGGATGGAGGAAGTGGTGGCTAATGACGAAGAGGAGATCAATCGTGGCTTAGATGAGTTCGATCGCTAAAGCTTAAATATGGGAGCGGTGTTTTCGGCTGCTGAGCTGAGAGGAAGGGAGTTGGATTTAGATATGGTGGGCGATGCTGGGGGGCTGGTGATTCGGGATGGCAGGATTGTACATTTTATGTTTCCCCAAAAGAGAGGCTTAAATAGAAAAGGCAAGTTTGTTTCCAAAGTGGGGGCTAAAAGAGGAGTGCGCACTGATCACAACCCTGATAGTTTGAGTGGTTGGATGAGAGATGTTTATGGTTTAGCAAAAGTATTTTCTAACAATCCAGATTGGCCTGATGGCAATCATCAGGTTGAGTCGGGAGATACAGTGATATTGTTTACTGATGGGTTAAAAGAAGCGATCATAAGCGATGAAGAGTTGAAGCCGATTGAACAAGGGATTCTATATGATAAGGCTTCTCATGCCGAGACGATGGATAAGTTGTCTGAGGATACTTGGCTAGGTAAGAAAGTGGCTGAGACTGGTGGGGATCCGATTCAGTTGATGCAGATTTTTGAAGAGATGGCTCAAGGAAATGAAGACGCAGATGACAATAAACTTGGGATTGCGTGGCAGATTGAAGCACCGAGTATGTATAGTGCTGATGTGGATTTGGTGGGAGTGGGGCAGATGGTGGGAGAGTTTGGGAATATTAGGACAAGTGATGGGCAATGGATGACTCCAAAGGATTTTGATGCCATAGTTGATAGAGCAGTGGGGGCTTATTTGGATGCTGACAACAACATTGATGATAAATGCCGCAAATATCTAAGGATGATTACCAACAATGGTGGTCTGAGAGATAAAGTGACTAAGTTGTTGCCAAGTGGAGCTTTGGATTGGTCTGAGATGACTAGGAACGTGGAGCCTTCGATGATGGACACAGTGGTGCATAAGTCAAAAGGGACTGATGAAGGGGTTCCGACCGAACCCAGGTTGCCAGCTGTAGATGAGACTAAGCCTAGTGGTAGGTTTAATCGTAAGCGGTGGTGATTTTGGTGTGGTTTGTGGGTGAATTTGGGTTAGAATATTTTTATGAGTGATCAAAGTGAGCCAACTAGTGGGAAGAGACCTGTTGATTTTGAGGTAGGTATTGAAGTTGAGGATAGTCATGATGACGAGACTACAAAGAAAAGAAATAAAAGGGTGTGTAGTTACTTGAGGCATGTGGCTCAGAATAATTCGTTTTTGAACTTGCCTCCAGATAAGTGTGGTGGATGGTTGGAAGTGGAAAGAACTCAGGCACAGTTGGGCTATGAGATTGATGTGGTGAGGGTTGCGCAAGTGTTGGGTGTTAATGAAAAAGTTGGGAGTAGTGTGGAGCGCACGTATGTGGAGGTGGTGAGTAACAGCAGAGCTACAACGGTACGAGAGTATATTAGGGTGGCAGGGAGATCAATACCGCTTAGATCAACTAAATTTGATGCTCAAACTGGGGAGTCAAAAGTGAGTGATTTTGTTGGCAATGATAGTCCAGTGGTTAAGGATGCTGATGATGCATTGAAGCTTTTGAAGGATTTAACCAGGCAGTTGGTTAACAAAGGTGAGAAGATTGCTAGGTTTGGGATTGAAGGGCGTGCAGAAAGAGTACAACCTCGGCAAATAAAATCTTCTCTAGGTAAGTTGGAAGCTGCGATAAGACCAGATAGAGGTGAGAATATGGTTGAGTTTGTGACTCGAAGTGTGGGAGGGCGTGAGAGGGTGGTTTATGTGCCTGAGAAGATTCGTATTGAGATGTTAAAAAGTGATGGTGTTTGTGGGGTGATTGGTAATGCTTTGGGAGAAGATAGGGGGGATGTTGAATCAAAGTTGGCAAGCAGTGACTATGGTGAAAAAGGTCATCCGTGGGAAGTTGTGTCCTGGGGGGATATGAAGCTGCTGAGAAGAATGGTCGACGTTAATCAGTTAGTTGAAGGGTCTCTGAAGTCTTTGGTTGAAGTACATGTGATGGGCAATGATGAAGTGACTGTGAGAGAGTATTTGGTGGATGAAAAGAAAAAAGGAGACGATTCGAAAACAGGGCGAGAAGGTCAAGAATTTAGGGCAATTAGTGATATTGCTTTTACTAGGCGTCAGTTTGATTTGGATGATGGGATTCAGAAAATTCAGACTTTGATTAGGCGTAAACCTTTGGCTGATTGGTGGGTGGAGGTAGGGAGGAATGATTTTAGAAAAGCGAGTGAATTGTCAGTGGTGGATAGTGTAGTGGTGGCTGCAGATGTGTTGCGGGATTTGTATGATAGGTTGAAGGAAGATACTGAAAGTGAAGATGGGATAAGTTTGGAGGATGGGGAATAGAGTGGGGAGTTTTGGACTTTAGAGTATGGGGTGATCTAGGCAGTTAGAGTTTCTTCTTCGGGATTGATGCCAAGTAACCAGAGCACTGATTCTTTTTTGTAGCGTCTGTCTCCACGGGAGTTGATACGAATGGCTGGGAGTTTACCTCGTTTGCCCCAGCGTTTGATGGTGAGCGGGGAGACTCTAAGTAGTTCGGCGACTTCTCGAACGGTGAGTAGATCGGGGAGGTTTTTGATGTCGAGTTTTTTGTTAGCTGAGGTAGTTGTAGCCATTGAGTCTCCTTTTAGTTGAGTTTGTATTTATTAATATTTGATTGATGCAGAAGTTACTATATTCCAATGTAGCAAAGTATTATTTTGGGTGTCAACTATTAATCTTTGTCTGGTGCTAGAGGTAGTTTTTTTGTGGTATTT
>CBDUQH010000149.1:0-3034 GCA_965369335.1 uncultured bacterium | reverse complement strand
CAGCCAAGTCAGCCTTCAAACACAAACCAAACTCCTCAAGACACTCGCCCCACTCTCGATCTTCCCAATACTAACCAAGCTTTTCCCATCAATACAATCACTCCAACAATACCTACACAAAAACCTTACTCAAAACAAGGCACCAACACTCCACCTCCCCCAAAAGATCAACCTCAGTTTGTTGATTCAAAACAACTCCAAGTTGCTACCGCCAGCTTTGTTCTTGCCGCCAACTCTGTAGAGGACACTCCACCAGAAAAAATCGTCGAACACGCCCAAAATATAGTTGAGACATCTTCTTCTCCTCAAGAATTTGCAACTGCTGCCCAAAAACTCAATCTCCCTCCCCAAGATGCCTCTAAAATTTCAACCGACATCCAAGACCTTGCCCGCTCACTACCCCAAGAACCGTTATCAGAATCACCCCCACAAACCACAGCTCCCATATCCACAGCACCAACTTCGCTAAACCTAGACGATCCCAACACACAACAACTCCTTCAAAAAGCAGCAGACATCGCTTCCACCCAACCCCATCCTCAGGCTGTCAAAAACTTACAAACCCTATTCCAAAATCACCCAGACATTTCCAACCCCGCCCTCACCGCCCAAGATTTTTACACCAATTTCAAAGTCCAATCCCAAAACATCTCCCAAGACCAAATCGAATTCTCAGCCAACCAAATAAACCAAGCCAATTTATCCTCCCCCACTTTACTCAAAAATACCCTTGTCACCCACTACGGCATTACTCCTCAACAAGCCAACGAAACAACCAAAATTATCAACGCCGGCATCCTAAACAACTACGACAACGACACTTTAGGACTCCTCACTGCCCAATATTTAGGTCAACAACAAATCCCAGAAGAAGTTCAAACAACACTCTCTTTCTATGCCGACAACGTCCGCCAAGTAGACCAAGAAATCACCCAATCTAACTTTAGAACCACAACTTTCACTCAGCCAATAGACATCGACTACCTCCAACAATCTATCACTGAAACCCAAAGATATGCCAAGGCCATCTCATTAAACCCCCAGTATAGCCATCTCATCAAAAACGTCGAAGATTCGCAAACCATCTTCACTGTCCACTACATCCAAACCCAAACCTACAGCCACAACATTAACGACCTCACCAACAGATTCGTTATCTACTATCCTCCTTCTTGGGTCAATCAACAAAATTCAATCCAAATATTCCAAACTTTAAACCAGCTTCCTATCCCAATCCACAGTTTCGATGAAATCCAATCTATGCAAACCACCGCTATTGCCAAAGCCACAGGAAGCAACCGTCTTCTCAACTTCGCCACTAACTGGGCCAACCAACAAGCATTAAAAGGCGGTATCCAAGGATCACTTGGAAAAATGTCTCAAAAACTCCTCGCAAAACTCGCTGGCAAGGCAGTACCTCCTGTAGGGATTGCCACCACCATTCTCGAACAACTAGGTCTCAAAAGCAAAGAAGCCAAACTAGCCATGGCTGCAGTGCTTGGAGCCATCGCTCTTATGATGCTAATTGCCTTAATTCTCCAATTTTTAGCCATCATCATCGCTGCTTTAAGTGCCCTGGTTGGCCTGTTAATTACAGCCCTCCTTGCTCTTGGTCCTGTAGGACTTATTGTTCTTGGGGCTCTCGGTTTGGGGGCAGCCATCTATATGTGGGGAGGCAAAGCCCTTGAAATGGCCAAGGAGGGAGTCAATTGGGGAGCCAGACAAATTGGTAATGGCTTTAAGGGCTTAGGTAAAACTATTGGAAATGGTTTTAATGCTGTAGGGGATGTTTTTTCAAGAGGTTTTGATTCACTCAACAGCTTAGGAACAGAGACTGCTCAAGCTGCTGGAAGAACAGTTACTGGCTCAATTGGCTTAACAGCAACCACCACCGCTGTAGCCGCCGCCGCTGTTAGCTCCACTTTTATCACTCCAGGTTTCCAAACCTCCCCAGTCTCCGGCACCGTCTCCCAGTACTTCGTCGTCCAAAAATCAGTTTCTCCCACCGGCCCGGTGGATAACCCAGAAAGCTCCACTCCCCAAACACTAACTTACACCATTACCGTCGAACCCAACCCAGGCAGTACTTCAGATATCCAAATAAACGCTATTGAAGTCATCTCAGACACATTTAGTCTCATCACCGACGGATCTCCGCCCGCCATTACCACCACAGCTTTAGAAGCCACTCCCACAAAAAACGAAAACGGCACTTACACTCTTACTTACCAAATAAATATTGACCTATACGAATACCTTGACACCTTAATCAGTAACACCATCACCATCAGCGCCAATGTTACAGTTGATGGCCAAGTCACCACCGATCAAGGCACTTCAACAGCCAGTTTCATCATAGGTGATCCTCCTCAGGACTGCCCATCAATTTGGCCAGTCTCATCAGAAGGTGAAATTCTCCAAGGCCCAGGTGAAATCAGAGTTCTAGGAGCCCTCTTTGGTACCCACAACATCGCAAAAGCTTCTTTAGATATTGTCACCCCCAAAGCCTCCGGACAAGCATACTATCCTCCAGGAGGTACCGTTATCTCCACCCACACCGGTAGAGTTTCCACCTCCAGACTTGGCGAAGAGGGTAATGTTCCAGTCTACGGCAATTACGTTGATGTTATCGGACAGTGCAACGGTCGCACAGTCACCACCAGATACGCCCACATGAGTGACTTTTTAGTCACCAACGGACAAATTATTGGCGCAGGCATTCCTGTTGGACTCATTGGCAGAACCGGTTGTCCAGACTGTTCCTACCATCTCCATTACGAAATGAGGGGTGACTATCCGGGCATGGTTGTCCCCTACGTCCCCCAACCAATTCCCCACTGTTACACTTGGCCTGGAGAAGTCCCCGCAGAACAATGGTGTACCAACATGATGCCCAACAGCGCTAGAATCAACAATGCTACAAACACCACTCCATAACAGGAGCTCTACCCATGAAACAATCACTCAATAAAACCCAACAAACCACAAAAAAACTAATAATCTTGCTAGTCATTGTTTCTTTAACTCTTATAGC
>CBDUQH010000148.1:0-3043 GCA_965369335.1 uncultured bacterium | reverse complement strand
ATGAATGACTTAGTTTTTGTGAATAATCCTTGTAGTAGTTTTATGGGCGAGTGATGATTGTTCTTCAATTAGTAAGTAATTTTCTGTGTCTTGGTATCCAATGTCTTTTGCTAAGAGCAACTGGCTTTTTATCTCAAGAAGAGAACCTTGTGATTGATAGAAAAATTGGAGCTTCTCTTTATATGTTTTTCTCCCAAATCCCTCAGCAATATTACTAGTTACTGATATACTAGCTCGTCTTAGTTGGTTTGTTAGTCCGTAAATTTCACTTTTAGGAAATGTGTTGGTAATTTTGTACATGAGCACTGCTAATTTGTGGCCTTCTTTCCAAGCATTTAGATCTTTGAAGGATTTTATCTTTTTTGTTCTTGAATCATATTTCATAAATCTTAAATCAAGGCTTATTCTTTGTTGTAGACACGGTAAATCCGGAGATAAGTGGTTTCTGTGGGGGTGACTTTGGGGTACTCTGCTACAAGTTCAATATTGTCCTGGAGAGGAATGTCCTGGAGATTGTAATAGACAAAATAGACTGTTTTTTCTGAAGCTAAATTAACGACTTCTTCAGGGATGGTGTGAACGGGATAGTAACCTTTGACCTCGATATTGGGGATGGGTTGAAGGTAGACGTGGAAAGCGTCAGGTGTGAGTCCAAAGGTGCCGTCGGTGCCCAAAAAGACTGGGTTATTTTGAGCCTCACCTTTAACAATTTCAACGATCTCTAGAACTCCGTGTCCAGAAGGTTTGCCTTGGAAATATTGGTCTTTATCGGCTTGGGGGATGTGGGATTGGATTGGATTGGTGATCCAAAAAAGCGAATCTTTGACTGGGACTAGTAAAAACAGAATCAAAGCAAGGTATTTGAATTGAGACTTTTTTAGTTTATGTAAAAAATGTTCAAGGCCTAAGGCAGCAAGGATTATTAACCAGGGAGTTGAAAAAAGTAAAAATCTAGGAAATATTATTTTGTTGAAAGAAGCTATGAGCAGAAATGGGCCAAAATAATATCCGAGTAAAACTAGTTTCTCTTGCCAAAATTTTTTGGAGAAAAAGTTACAAAAAATGATGATGGAAAGAGGTATGGTTAAGTATTGAATTTGCCATCTAAGAAGGCTTTTGGCGTTGCCAAAAGTGAGTGAGAAAGGAGCGCTAAAGAATTGATCGAAAGTGAGGATGAATTCGTGATTTTTTTGGCCGATTCGATAGAAAAATTGAGATAGGCGAAGAATGCTGTAGGTGAGTTGAGAGATAATGGCGGCGATGAGAAGTAAAGCCATCCAAGTTAAGAGAGGTTTGACCCATTTTTTTTTGTTCCACTCCCCTATTAAAATTGTGGCGGGAGAAAGTAGAAGGAAAAGAAGTCCTGAAGCTTTGGTAAGCATGCCAGCGCCGATGGCAGCACCCATGAGTAAAGCTGTATCTAGCCTTTTTGTTTTGACTACTAGTGTAGCGAATAGAAGGCTGTAGATGCTGGTGGTGGTAAGAAGAGAGTCGACGATGGCAAGTCTGTCGTAGACAAGCATCATGGGAGAAGTGAGATATAAAGCAGCGGCTAGGTGGCTAGTGGTTTTGTTTTTAAATAGAGTTTGAGTAAGTAACCAAATGCCGATGAGACTAATAAAGCCTGAAGCAACGGAGACGATTCGTCCAGCAATTAGAGGATCAGATATAAGTCTGATGGTTAACATAACAAACCAATGATAAAGAGGGGGTTTGCCGTCGGTGAGGGGAATGTATCTCCAAGCTGCATCGAATGAACCGACTTGTGCCCAGCGAAGGTAGATGGCTTCGTCAGTAAAAATAGGAATATCCCCCAGATTGATTAGTCTGGTAACAAAATATGCTACGACTAAGACTAGAAAAATTAGGAGGTCCTTTTTGTTGAGTTTGTATGATTTAAAGTCGATCATTTGATTAGATGTAATTGATTTGTTTCTTGAGATGAGTATACCATCTGGCTGGCAAGATGAGGGTGACTAGGGGTGGAATAATAATAGCTAGATACATGATGATTTGCCAGATAAAGTTGGTTGGGTTTAGGTAAAAAGAAAAGTAGAGGATGGGATAGTGGAGCAAAATACTCAAGCAAAAAATGATGGTGGTGGTTTTGAGACGATGGGACTTGAGAATGGGTAATAGAGGTAAAAACCAGATTATATACCAAGGTTGGAGCATGGGAGCAGAAATAAAGAGATAAATCATCATAATTGCAACCATTGAATCTGGTAAGGGCTTGGAGCGAAGATTTTTAAAAAAAGGGAATAATGCGGCAAGGAAGATAGGGCTGGTGGTGAGTTTTTGTAGTGTTTCTGAGCTGGGAAAATTTAATGTTCGATATAGATATCTAAAAATTGTAGGGAGGGAGCGGAGATAGGTTTGGGTCTGTTCAGAGAGAGTGCTTAACAAGGTAAATGCAGTTTTGCCTAAAGGTAAGAGTCCAAGGATAAAGGTTAATGTGGCTGCTATAGTGAAAACTGTCAGATTGGATATTTGGAGTGAAGTTAATAAATAGAGCCCTATTAGTGGAAGATATAAGGCGATTGAAACCTTGGTAAGGATACCAAGACTTATGGACATACCGCTTAGGAGGTAGTTTTTTTGATAGATGAAATAAATGGTCGGTAGTAGAAAAATGGACATGATGATATCGTTGTGGGCGTTGCCAACAAATTCTATGAGGATTAAAGGATTAAAGGCAAGTAAGAGTAGTTGCTTGGGGTTTTTTACCAGCTTGGAAGCGGTGTAAAGAATGATTAGATAACTAGCCAGAGCTAGTGATTTGAAGCCAATAATAGTTGGAATAATTTGAAAACCAAAAAGATAGAATACAAAACTAAAAAAAAGATGTGTGAGCGGGAAATAAACAGAAGTGCGATTGATCCAACTACCAAAAAAGATTATTGGATCGTTATCAATTGCGCTGGCTGGTGATGTCCATGGGTCTAGGTGATGGATAAATCTAAGCCGATTGATGTTGTTGTAGTCGAAACTGTCAGTCGAGAGCATCGGAGCTGAGAGAAAAAAGGTGGCAATAACAACAAAA
>CBDUQH010000147.1:0-3045 GCA_965369335.1 uncultured bacterium | reverse complement strand
ATATTTTTGGTTTCCAAACTGAAGCCAGCGGCACCGGGATGTCCACAGGCGTTTAGTAGGTGTTGACTTGCAGTTCTGATGAGTTGGATGATGTTGATGCCAGAGACTGAACGGGCCGAGGCTTTGCTAACTTCTTCACCTTTGCTAATGACAATTGTAGGTTTGTAGTATTTTTCTGTTAGTTTGCCAGCGATAAGACCAATAACGCCTTCGTGGAATTCTTGGTGTTCGATAATAATTAAGTTATGGGTGGTGTCTTGTTGGAGGTATAAATCTTGTGCTATTTGGGTGTGGTCGTGGGTTAAAACTTGTCTAGTTTCGTTGGTATCTGAAAGGAGTTGGGCGAGTTGGGTGGCTTTGTCAGCGGAGTTGGTGCAAAGTAGTCTTAAGGCGTCGAGGCCGTGGTCGATTCTACCCATGGCGTTGATACGAGGGCCGATGATGTAGCCGACGTGATATGAAGACATGGGAGTATCTGGTTCGATGTTGGTGAGAGTTTTCAGGGCCTGGATACCAGGTCTTTTTGAGTGGGTAAGAACTTCGAGCCCCGCTTTGGCGAAGGATCGGTTGACTAATGTGTTCATGGGCATAAGGTCTGCGATGGTGCCGATGGCTAGTAAGTCTAGGGTGGAAGTTAAGTGGGTTTTGTTGGTTGGAGATAGGGTTTCGATAAGGGCCTTGGAAAGACACCAAGCGACGGCAGCTCCACAAATTTGGTCTGAGTGAACTATGACGTCTGCTTGGGGTGTGGTTTTGCCGTATTGGTGGTGGTCGGTGATGATGAGTTGGTAATCGTTATCGGCTAGATATTGGGTGGCTTTGTGGGCAACTATGCCGTTGTCGACGGTAATAAAAAGAGGTTTGGTGTTTAGCTGTTTGAGCTTAGAGTTTTCTAGAGCATCTTGGATGCCTTTGATGGAGAGACCATAACCGTGGAGTTCTCGGTGAGGAATAAAAGGGAAGGCTTTGGCTCCAAGTAAGTGAAGCGTTTCCCAAAGGATGGCTGTGGCGGAGATACCATCGGCGTCGTAGTCACCATAAACAATAATTGGAGTTTTGGATTTGATGGCCTGTTTGATGATTGAGGTGGCCTGTTGGAGAGATTTGGCAGAGACTTTGGTGTGAGATGAAGTGAGAGTGAGAGGGTTGGGTGGGTTGAGAAATTGGTCGATTTGTTTTTGGGTGGTTAAGCCTCTATTTTTTAGTGCGAGTTTGACAATTTGTTTTTGTCTGTCTTTGTTTGACTTTTTGGTGAGTTGGGATTGGATGTTCCAGTGCATGGACGCAATTTCTAATTGATTTAATTACACTAATTGACCTAAATAATTAGTGGAATTAGGTTAATTAGAATTTTATGGTAGTGGTATGATAAGGCTTAGTTATGAAAGAAGCAAAAATACCTTTGCCAGTTTTGTATGTGGTGGATAGATTAACTCAAGAAGGCTTTGAAGCCTTTGTGGTTGGTGGGGCTGTGAGAGATTTGGCTTTGGGTAAAAAAGAGATATTGGATTGGGACATTACTACAAATGCAAAACCAGAAGAGATTCAACCAATTTTTAATGAAAGCTTTTATGACAACGCTTTTGGTACTGTGATGGTAGCTGTCAAACATGTTTGGGAACAAATGAATCAAGCTGGGCTGGTTGAGTCCACAGAATTGCCGAGTGAGTTTGAAACTATGGATGTGTTTGATATTACAACTTATCGAAATGAGAAAGGCTATTCGAATAATAGGCATCCCGATGAAGTTGTTTGGGGAGATAGTTTGGAAGAAGACGTGAAGAGAAGAGACTTTACTATTAATGCAATGGCAATAAAGCTTGAGATTCAAGATTTAAGATTTAAGAATCAAGAGCTAGTGGAAGTTGAAGTGGTTGATTTTCATGGAGGAATGGAAGATCTGGGAAATAAATTGATAAGAACAGTTGGGAATGCTGAAGAGAGGTTTGGAGAAGATGCTTTGAGAATGATGAGGGCGATTAGGATTGGGGCACAGTTGGCTTTTGAGATTGAGGAGACGACTTTAAAGGCGATTGGTGCAAAGGCGGATTTGATATCGAATGTCAGTTGGGAGAGGGTTCAAGTTGAGTTGTTTAAAATACTAGCTTCTGATTTTGCGGCTGATGGGATTGGCTTGATGCACTCAAGTGGGTTGCTTAAACATATTTTGCCTGAGTTGGAAGAAGGGATTGGAGTGGCTCAAGGAGGAAGGCATAAAACTGATGTGTGGACTCACGGGTTGGATAGTTTGAGAGAGTGTCCAAGTGGGGATGTGATAGTGAGGTTGGCGACGCTTTTGCATGATGTGGGGAAACCAAGAACTGCAAAGAAACAAGGGCCAAGAGGAGTGACTTTTTATGGCCACGAGGTGGTGGGGGCTCATATGTGTAATAAAATTTCTGATCGGTTGAGGTTGTCAAAAAAACAAAGAAACAAGTTATTTACGTTGGTTAGGTGGCATATGTTTACTTATCAACCAGAAATGACTGACGCGGCTATTAAGAGGTTTATTAGACGGGTGGGTTTGGAAAATATTAATGACATGATGATGCTTAGAGTGGGTGATAGAAAAGGAGGTGGGAGTAGGGCGACGAGTTGGAGACTTAGAGAGTTACAAAAGAGAATTGGTGAAAATTTGTATGAACCTTTGTCGGTGAAAGATTTGAAAGTAGATGGGACTGATGTGATGGATAGGCTGGGTATGAAACCTGGAAGAGCAGTTGGTGTGATTTTGAATAAGTTGTTTGAGGAAGTGATGGAGGATAGATTGGAAAATGATAAAGAAGTGCTTTTGAACAGAGTGGATGAGTTGGCAAATGAAGAGGGGTTGGAGCAGGTTAATTAAGGTTGAGATTTGAATTAAAACAACAAGATAAGAATGGGTTTAATGCAAAAACCCCGCCATAAGACGGGGTGTAAGCAACTAATCAATTGTAGTACTAAGCACCGATAGTTATATCTCCTCGGTGTAACATGTTTCCCTCCTTAATTTGGGAAATTTTTAAGCACTAATAACACTATACCACCAATTACTTCCAAGTACAG
>CBDUQH010000146.1:0-3098 GCA_965369335.1 uncultured bacterium | reverse complement strand
ATATAGAGCAACTACTCTATCAACTGTGGCACTGATGACGAAATTGCCTTATGTTTTAGTGGCGGTGGTTGTGGGCGGCTTGATTGAGTCAGGATATTTACTACAGTTTAATTTAGGTTTAAGTTTGGTGATTGTTTTTGTTGGTGTGGGGAGTGCGGTGATGTTAAAAGTAAGGAAGTCATAGTTTGGCAGAGCTTAGGCAAAGGTCTTGTAATGAGATATAAGGTTTAGATTACGGTTGTTTTTACTAGTTTGACTCTGACGTTAGGTGAGGGTTTATAATCGCGGCATGATGAAAAAATACACAGTTAAACAGTTGGCAAAATTGGTAGATGTAAGTGTGAGAACTCTGCATCATTATGATGAAGTTGATTTATTGAAGCCCGCATTTGTAGGTGAGAATGGCTACAGGTATTATGAGCACGATCAGTTGCTTAAGTTGGTGCAGATACTTTTTTACAGAGAGTTGGAGTTTTCTTTGGAGGAGATAAAACGGATTGTGGATGATGCTGATTTTGATATGGGTGATGCTTTGGAGAAACAGAAAAAGATGCTTGAATTAAAAAACAAGCGAACAAAGAGGTTGATAAAAACTATTGATCAAATTATTGAGAGTATGAAAGGGGGTGAGAATATGAATACAACACAAGTGTCTACTAGTTTTGATAAGTCGGAGATGGACAAGTATAAAGACGAAGTTAAACAAAGATGGGGGCATACTGAAGCTTATCGGCAATCAATGGAGAGGACTAAAAAATGGAGCAAGGAGGATTTTGAGAAGATTAAAAAAGAAGGTATGGAGATTACTGTGGCAATTTCTGAATTGATGGATTTGGAGGTTTCAGATGCAAGAGTGCAAGAGTTGATCGAGAAGCATCATGTTCATATTGGTAGGTTCTACGATTGCTCTAAAGAGATGTATCGAGGGTTGGGTGAGATGTATTTTGCCGATCCAAGATTTGCCAAGTTTTATGAGGATGTGAAGCCAGGATTAGCTGAGTTTATGAGTCGGGCGATTGGGAGGTATTGTGAGAAACCATAACCCCACCTAACCTCCCCTTATATTAAGGGGAGGGATTAGTTGAATTGAAGTGATTCTCCCCCTTAGAATAAGGGGGAGTTAGAGGGGGTTAGAAATTGGTCTATGTTATACTCGAATACAAAATTTAAGCAACAAAGGTCTGGCTTGAGAAAAAATATGACAGAGGCTGAAAAGTATTTATGGCGGAAACTTAGAAACAAGCAAGTGTTAGGTTTTCGGTTTTTGAGGCAATATAGCGTTGGAAGTTATGTGTTAGATTTTTATTGTCCAAAAGTAAGGCTGGCAATAGAGTTGGATGGAGGACAGCATAATGAAGCTGAGGCTCAGGCATATGATAGAAGGAGAGAAATGTTTCTAAAATCTAAAAATATTTCTGTGATTAGATTTTGGAACAATGATGTTTTGAAAAATATTAATGGGGTGTTGGAAGTAATTGCTAGAAAGTTAAAAGAATCTAACCCCTCCTAACCTCCCCTTATTCTAAGGGGAGGGATTATGTTTTATTTACTTTAACAATTTAGGATTAGGCCAAGGGTAGTTGATGATATCGTCTAGGTTTAGCTGTTCAGTTTTGCCGAATTGGTCGAAGAAGATGAGAGTCATAGGGATACCAGAGCGAAGCCTACTTTCCCAAAGGAGTTGTTTGCACATGTGGCATGAGTAGGCCCACTCCCGTTTCGGCTGATTGCTAGTGATAGCGATGGCGACGATGTCTCCTTCGCCATGAGCAGCTGCATGGGCAAGAGCTGCTTGTTCAGCGTGGAGGGTGAGAGAGTAGGTGTCGGAGAAGTATTGGGCAGAGGCGTAGATGTTGCCTTTTTTGGTGAGGACTGCGGCTGTGAAGATGTTTTTGGTGTCTTTGGGGTAGGGGTTTTGGAGGGCGGCGGTGGCTAATTGGAGGAGTTTGGTTTTTTGGGAGAAGGTCATTGTTTGTTAGTAATTTTTAGCCTTTCAATAAACTGACTATTAATATTATATTTATCAACAGCCTGAAGACTTAAGGTCAAAATGCTTTTTTCAAAAAAATCTGCATGTTCACCTAACTCTGTTAAAGTTCCTACTGATACTTTAAGTTGGTGAGCAGCTTTATGTCTTTTCATGTATATTTCTTTGATGGTGGAGATATCGTAGTTGCTATACTTTACTTGAATTTGCTTTTTAAATTTTGAAAAATCTTTAAAGTCTAACTTTAGTTTTTCTTTTAAATACTCTATTTTTTTATGTGATTTCATACTTTTAAATTCGTTTGTAAACTCTTTTTCAGATTTAAGAGTACTCCATTCTGGATTTTTAGAGATTATGTTTTCAAAAAGGTCAGAAAGGTAGTTGTCATAAGTACTACAAAGAAGAATTAATCCAAAACCATATATTCTTCTTCTAAATGTGTTTATTGTTTTTTCTTGTTTTTTTGCTGTTTGATTTGCAAAGTTTAGTTTTTCTTTGTCAGGGTTTGGAAAGTTTTTCAACTGACTTATAGTTTCATCAAAGATTTTGTTAGAAAGTGAAACATGATAATCGATGATGTTTCCTTTTACCTGTTCGCTGAAGCCCACTCTATCTAAGTCCTGGATAAAAACAATGACTGATAGAACTTCGTCAATATAGTCACTATCTTTTAGTTTCATTTTTTATTTGTTTTTAAGTAGTATTTTTTGCTTTTGAGTCTATCAGGTAATAGTGACTTTGTATTATCGGGATATTTTTCATAGCCTTTGCCGTAGCCAAGGTTTTTCATCAGTTTGGTGGGGGCGTTGCGGAGATGTAATGGAATTTCGAGGTTGCCAAATTTGGCGACATCGGCTTGGGCTGATCTTAATCCGTCGTAGGCTCGGCGGTCTTTTTTGGCGGTGGCGAGATAGACAACTCCGTGGGCTAGATTGATGGAGCATTCAGGGTAGCCGATGGTTTCGACTGCGCGAAAGACTTCGTTGGCAACAACAAGGGCGGTGGGTTGGGCCATGCCAACATCTTCGGAGGCAAAAACCACCATACGACGAGCAATAAACTTAGGGTCTTCACCAGACTCTACCATGCGGGCTAGGTAGTAAAGGGCAGC
>CBDUQH010000145.1:0-3126 GCA_965369335.1 uncultured bacterium | reverse complement strand
TAAACATGTTCAGTTGATGGAAAGTGAGGAGGAGCATGAACACGAGCATGAAGGTGGTGACGGAAAAGACCCACATTATTGGTTGAATGTGCCGAATGTGATGTTGATGTCTTTGGCCGTAAAAGAAGAATTGAGTAGCAAATATCCAAATAAGGCAGAGTTATTTGCTAAAAACCAAGATGAATATGCCAGAGAGTTGGCCCGATTGGACAAAGAGTTAAGGGAACAATTGAGTTTGGTGAGTAGTAGAAAGATGGCAACACATCATGCAGGGTGGAGCTATTTTGCTAAAGAGTATAGTTTTGAAATAGTCGCAGTTTATGAAGAAGTGGCTGGGGTGGAACCAACGGCAGCTAGCTTGGCTGCTTTTGGCAGGGCCTTGAACGATAATGGAGTGGGGATTGTTTACAGCGAACCTCAATTGTCCTCGAGTGAATTAGTGCCTTTGAAAGAAGAATTTGGTTTTAACTTATCACAACTGGATGCTTTGGGTGGGGTGAGTGGAAGAGAAACTTATGCTGAGCTGATGAGATTTAATGTTTCCCAAATAGTAGGGGTTAGGTGAGTAAAATGGATAAGAACATTTTAGAAATAGATAAACTGTCAGTCACTTACAGAAAGGGCTTGGGGTTGGCTATTGAAAATGTTGGATTTGGATTAAAAACAGGCTCAATTACAGCCTTGATTGGCCCAAATGGGTCTGGTAAATCAAGTGTGATTAAGGCCATTTTGGGATTGGTTGAATACAAGGGAAGTATTAAGTTTTTGGGACAGAAAGTAAGTGAAAATTATTCTTTGATTGGATATGTCCCGCAACGATTTGGATTTGATACCAACTTTCCGATAAGTGTAAGAGAGTTTGTGGGTTTGGCTTTGGTAGGGTGTAATGATGATCGTGAAACAAAAATGAAAAATATCCATAGAGTACTAAAGCTTGTGGGGGTGAGAGATTTAAGCGAATCACTAATTGGTGAGCTGTCTGGAGGGCAGCTGCAAAGAGTATTGCTGGCTAGAGCTTTGGTACACAAGCCTAAGCTACTACTGTTGGATGAACCTGAAGCAGGTGTAGATGCTCAAGGTGAACAAAACTTTTATAAGCTTTTGGAATCTTTAGTGGTGGATAAAGACTTAACGGTTTTAATTGCCTCTCATGAGTTGGATATTGTGTATGCGTATGCTGATGAAGTTGTGTGTGTAAATCGAGTTATGGTTTGTAAAGGAACGCCTAAAGAAGTGTTGAAAAAGGATACTTTTGAAAGTTTGTATGGAAAAGGGTTTAGGTTGTATGGGCATCATCACTAGAAAAATTATAATTGACAAGAATTAATACAATAGCAAGTGAGTTCAAATGATTGATATGGTTGAGTTGTTGCAATATCCATTTGTACAAAGAGCCTTGGTTTCAGGGATTTTGGTGTCTTTGGTGACTTCTTGGATTGGGATTTTGGTAGTTTTAAGAAAAGCTTCCTTTTATGGTGATGCTGTGGCACATGCTAGCTTGACGGGCATCGCTTTAGGGTTGTTGGTTGGGATGGAGCCGATGCTAGCTGCATTGATATATGCATTGGGAGTGGGATTACTTTTGCCGGTTTTGGAGAGAAAAAGCAGTTTGTCTGTTGATAGTTTGCTGGGGCTATTGTTGCCTTTTTCGATGGGACTAGCTGTGTTGGTGTTGGCAATGTTGCCTGGGTATAGACCAGAGCTGATGGGTTATCTGTTTGGAGGAATTTTGGGAGTTTCTTGGGTTGAGTTTTTAGTGTTGATAGTGGCCTCGGTGGTGATGTTGGGGCTGTTGTTTTATTTTAGAAAACAGTTGTTGTTTGTTTCTTTTGATGCCGATTATGCAAGAATATCTGGCTTGAAGGTGAAGTATTATGATTTGCTTTTTTATGTGTTGTTGTCTTTGACGATTGTTGGAGGTGTGAAATTGGTGGGGGTGGTGCTAATAAATGCTTTGTTGGTTATTCCAGCGAGCATTAGCAAGATGTTTTCTAAGTCAATTACACAAATGTTTTTGTACACTCCCCTACTTTCAGTGTTTATTTGTTTGGTTGGAATGTTGGTGGCTTTTGGGTTTGATTTGCCGACAGGACCGGCAATTGCTGTGTTTGGAGGAGTTGTTTTTGGGAGTGCTTTGGGGATTAAGTGGGTGTGGAGAATATAGAGGGTTTGCAAGGTTAGAGAAGCTAGTGGAATTGACAGAGGTTTAGGGTGTTGAATCGTTTATGAGTTTGTGTCAGACTTTTGATTATGACTTTTGCTCACCTGCCCAGTGGATATGTATTGGCTTATGTAAATGAGAAGTTGTTGCATAGAAAGGGTTTGCCTAAGGAGTTGAAAAAGCAACTGGTGTTGGTGACTACGGTTGGAGCTGCATTTCCAGATGTGGATACGCTGCCCTTTTTGGGTGATCCGCAAGGGTTGGCTGTTCATAGAAATTTTGTAACACACACGCCGTTTTTGTATGTGGTTTTGAGTGTTTTAGTTTATTATTTGGCCGGGACATTTAGTAAAAAAAGTTTGAAATATAAAGTGTTGTGGTTATGGTATGGATTTGTATCAGGGACTTTTTTACATTTATTGACTGACTCTTTTATGTATGGAATAAGATGGCTATATCCAGTATCTGGTGAGTTTTACGCTGTGTTTGGAGGTAACCCTTTTGCTGGAGTAAGTTTTTTTGAGGGAATACAAGCCTATGTCGTGTCTAGGTATTTTTTACCTGAATTGGTATTTTTTGTTTTGGCTGGTTGGTTGTATTTTGTTAGAAAATACGCACGAGATTAGCTGTAAAGCGCGGTGGTGAGGTTTTATATGAAGATTAGAGTTGTTAGTTTGAATATGTGGCACGGGAAGATATTTGATTTTGTCTTGGATTATTTGGAGGCAGTGGATGCTGACGTAGTGTTGTTGCAAGAGACAACTAGTGGAATAGACTCAGAAAACGATAATGGCCCAACCAACTGTTTTGAAAAAATTTTGACGAAGCTGGATTATGAAGGAGTGTTTTGTCCTGGGTGGAGATTGAAGTCATCCAAAGGCAATTATTTTATGGGGTTGGGGATATTGAGTAAGTACCCAATAAAGAGATATGAAGGCAATTATTATTTTAGAAATATGGTTGAT
>CBDUQH010000144.1:0-3130 GCA_965369335.1 uncultured bacterium | reverse complement strand
ACCCCATCTGCCCACTCTCACCAACCAACACCTTCACTTCTCCATACACCCCATCATATCCAGGCACAATCTCCACTTCACCTCTCCGCATCTTATCTATCACCTCTGCCAACTCACCAAACCCAGCTTTTTCTATCTCCCCAACACCCACAATCCTTAACACCTCAAACTCACTCCCCAAAGCCCCAACCACACTCTCATACATCCCCACCACTCTTTTACTCTTCACGCTTTTCACCCCCACTACTCCCGCAATCAACTCAGCCAACGGCACTATATACTCCACCCTTTTTCCTCCATTCCAATCCACTCTATCACCCAACGACTCCACCCTATTCAGCACTCCCACCGTTAATCCTCTCCCACACACAGGACAAACACCTCCCACTTCTTTCGTCTCAGCTGGTCCCATCCTCACCCCACACTTTCGATGTCCATCATGATGATATTTTCCTTCTTCTGGAAAAAACTCAATCGTCCCCAATAGCCTCTTATCCCCACTCCGTATCGCCCCCACCAACTCTCCGTACTTATCCTCAATCACCACCACCGTCGCTTCCCTTCCCAGCTTCTCAGCCGAATGAGCATCCGAATTCGACACCAAACTCACCCCGTCCAACTCAGACATCATCCAATTCATCTTCGGATCACTTGATAGCCCAGTCTCCACCGCGTCCACTTTATCTTTCAAATCTCCAAAAGCCTCCTCCAAACTATCAAACCCCGACTCAGATCCAAACAACCCATACCAAGGCGTCCACACGTGAGCCGGAATAAACAACCCTTCTTCACTCACCCCCAAACACATCTCCAACAAATCTCGACTATCCAAACCCAATATCGGCCTCCCATCAGCCTTTAAATTTCCAATCTTCGCCAAACTCAAACAAAGCTTCCTAGCCTTCTCCAAACTAGGCATCACCACCACATTATGCACTCGCCTTCCTTTTCCATGCCGCTTATACACACAACTCACCTCCACACTCGGCACAAACCTCACTCTCCTTTCCTTCACACTCCCTCTCAAACTCCTATCAATTTTCTCTGCATACTCTCTCTTTAACCCATACCATCCACCATCAACCCTTTCCAACTTCTCCTCCAACTCTCCAAACCACTCTGGATGGGTAAAGTCCCCACTTCCAATTACATCAATCCCTTTTACTTTTGCCCCTCGATACAAAGCCTCTACATCCAAATACTTACTCGTTGCCTGAGAAAACCTAGAGTGCACATGCAGATCAACAATTAGTTCCATACTCAAGACTATACACCATATTTCAACTATTAATGGTAAAATTTCACCCCATAGAACCTACTATTGTTCTGTTCTTTAACAAGTGAGGCAAAACCATCTAGCAAATTAGAGTCTGGGTTTTTGCCCAAGCTCTAATTTGCTAGATAAACAATCTTTTAGGAGATACAAATGCTTGACCTAAACAAACTAACTCATGCACAAATTCCCAACTGGACACAGGATTATGGTCTCCCTTTTCTCAGAAGCCAAATTCTCAAACTTAAGGGTATCAACCACTATGAAATCCCTGAGGTCCCTATAGACCACTGGATTCCCTTTGCCATAGACGATTTTATGGATGAACTCGACGCCCTCGCCATGATCCAAATGATCACCTACAATCTTGGTTACTCAAAAGAAGAAGCCAATCTACACTTCCTAAGTCCTCAAACGGCTCCCTACAAAAGCCACCTACAACTAAGCTTCAATGACACCCCCGAGTTAGTCAGCCAACTCACCCTAATTGGTGCTTACTTAAACATCCTCTACCAACAAGAAACCGACGATATCAACCTAAAACACCAGCGGCAACAACGCTTGGTCACCTACCTAGAAATTAGCTTCTCATACCTATTCCAAAACGACGAAAACCATCTCTTCGACCTAGTAAATGGTATCGTTCCGGACTCAAGAAACCTTGGCAAAATCAGCCCAACCCCAGAACTTTCACAACTGGTTATGGACATATGCAAACGTGTAGCCAGAGATCACCAAATCGGCTCTAACGAACTCTTTACACAAGTCATCGACCTTACTGAAAATCTAAACTTTGCCATTTTTCACAACGTCCTCCAAAACCACCACCTCGAACCACCTCTTCGCCAAGTTTTGGAAAACACCATCGAGTACCAACTCGACCAACCCCATTTACACCGGCAAAAACTCCAACTTTTGTGGATGACCCATGTGTTTCTCGACAAGATGGGCATCGATACCAACACTCTTTACCAACTCAACGGCTATCCCCACCCAGAAGCACTTCGTTCCCTCCTCTATGGTTATCTAAACGATCAAGACGTGGTCAACGAATTCACTTCCCACCTTTTAGCCGAGACTGGCATTGAATACACCGATCAAAAAATCACTTATTGGCATATGCTTGAACGACTAACATCTCAAAACCACCAACCACCAATGCCGTTAACCTTTTTGCAACAACAAGACAAGCTTGAAAATGTCTTGAAAATTGCCAGTGAGCATTTTCCCATCGGAACTGAGTTTTCTCCTCTCCAACAATTCGTTTTTCCTCTCAAAATGGGTAGCACTTTAAGAGGACTCAACATCTCCTACAAAAATTCCCTTGGGCAAACCGTGGTTCTCACCAAGGTAAATCCTAGAGACAACCGTGATAAACTTGGCTCCACCCTCTTGCACGAAGCCACCCACCAAGCCCACGCCGTTATCATCACCGCAGCCGAAACGGTCACTTTACTCGAAAACGGAACTTGGACTCGTCTGACATCATTAATCAAAGAACTCATGGCGCAACTCTTGCAAGGGCAAGCCCAATACCTATTCAATTCAAATCTAGCTGACAACACAAACACCCATCAGGGCACACTCTTTTCAAGTTTGACCCACGCCCACACCATGATTCACCAAGCCCACATCAGTCTGATTCAGCTTTTTGTCCGCCAAACATTCACCAATCTCATTGAACATTCTGACCAACTCTCTTGGCAACTAGATGATCAAACACTGGATACAATTTTAAATCAAGTCAACCAAATCATCTCCGCTGTTCAAAAACTAGGTATCCCCATCATCTCCAACCACACCACCCCGCTAGCCTACCTCCACCCCATGCGCCCCTTTGAAGGTTTAGTCTACATC
>CBDUQH010000143.1:0-3180 GCA_965369335.1 uncultured bacterium | reverse complement strand
ATTCAACCATGACCAAATTAATCAAAAAGCCAACCCAACCCTTCACCAATAAACTCCTTGTTTTCACTTTAGTTGCACTCGGACTCTTAGCCTTCACCTCACCACTAAACCAAACCTCAGCTGCCACTGACACCCAAGATCAAACCACAGACGAACAAATCATGGAACTAGGTTCTGAGCCTCACAACTCCGAAATCGCCGGCACTGACGACGAAATGCACCTCCAAGAAGAAGACCACACTGGTGAAGAAGCCCATGCTAGCGGCGGCCACGGAGCCATCGGCCCCACTCTTCTGACTCTGGCCGTCCTCCTTTTTGCAGCCAAGATCGGCGGAGCAATCGAAAAGTACAACGTTCCTCGCGTCCTTGGAGAACTCACTGCCGGTGTTGCCCTATCTGTCTTAGCCTTAACATTTGGCCTAGATTTCCTCACTCAAGCCAGAAACGACCAAATAGTCATCTTCCTAGCCGAGCTTGGAGTCATTCTTCTCCTATTCGAAATCGGCCTAGAATCAAACATCCAACAGCTCATTAAAGTCGGCCCCAATGCTCTAGCAGTTGCCCTAATCGGCGCCGTCACCCCCTTCTTGCTCGGCACCTACGTCGTTGGCCCTTGGCTCTTCCCCCACGCCGATCAAAATGCCTACCTCTTTATTGGTGCCACACTAGTCGCCACTAGCGTCGGTATCTCTGCTTCAATCTTCCAAAACCTAGGCAAAACCAAAACTAGAGCTTTCCAAACCTTTCTCGGCGCCACTCTCACCGACGACGTTCTTGGTTTAGTCACCTTAGCCGTAGTCTCATCAATCGTCACAGGCGGTCAGGTCACCCCCTCAAGTGTCGGACTCATCATTGGTAAAGCCCTAGCATTCCTTGGCGGAGCAGTTGTCATTGGTACCTTCTCTGCCCCCCACATCTCCAAACTTCTAGCCAAAATCCACACCGGCACCGGCATGAAACTCGGCTTAGCCGTAGTTTTTGCCCTCACCTTTGCCTACCTAGCCACATTAGTCGGCCTCGCCCCCATCATCGGTGCCTTCGCCGCAGGTCTAGTTCTAGACGCCGTCCACTTTGAAAGTTTCCAAAACCCAGCCGTAGTCACCAAACTAGAAAAGCTTAAAGAAGCCAAACTCAAAAACATCGACATTGACAAACTCAACCACTTAATCCACGAAACCAAACACACCCACATCGAAGACATGGTTCAAAACCTAAGCATGATCTTCGTCCCACTCTTCTTCACTTTCACTGGCCTTCTCTTAGACGCCCACGCCCTCCTCAACCCCCAAGTCTATTTCATCGCCATCGTCATCACAGTCCTAGCTGTAGCCGCCAAAGTCGTCGGTGGTCTTGCCGCCAAAGGCCCTCTCAAAGAAAAACTTCTAGTTGGTTTCTCTATGGCTCCCCGAGGAGAAGTTGGTCTTATTTTCGCTACCATGGGTAAAACACTTGGAGTCTTCGACGCCAACCTCTTTTCAGCCATGGTCATGGTCACTTTCCTCACCACCTTTGCCGCCATTCCTCCAATCAAATCCCTAGCCACCTCACTTAGTCTCAAAGCAGATAAAGGTGTACCAGATTTAGCACACGGACACGACTAAAACCCAACCATTGCTATCACCAAACTCCCCGAATCCAACATCTCATAACTCACTGCCCCCACCAGGCCTGCATACACCACCACCATCAAACACACTCCCAAAGCCTTCGACCACAACCCCACACCACTTAGCCGCTCTGAAGAATTGAGCAGGCGCCAACGAAGTCTAGATATAAATCTACGACTAATCATATTTGCCATTCTCCCTCTATTTACTTACTTGCTAAAATTTATTCATCCTCTCACACGCACCCACACCCCGCAATACAACACAAATATGTAAACCTGACATCAAAGTCAAAAACCACAAATCTACTCCAGGTTTCCGTCATTCTGAAACTGACACGAAATAGTCAGGATTCAGAATCGAAAACTTTTCATTCTCCCCCCACTTTGACAACTACACATCCAAGCTATACACTTCATAAGTTCTCTAAGAATAAAAAGGCGCTCTTCAAACAGCCCTTTTTTGTTTTTAAAGGCACATTTACATCAATGACAAGTCCTCCAATTGTAGATTGCCTTCGGCAGCAAGGATACTATCTTCCACTTGTAGCTTGTAGCTTGTAGCTTGTAGCTTGTAGCTTGTAGCTTCATCCTAGTATCTTTACTGCCGCAAGGTAATCGTAAAAGTACAACCTATATTTTAGGAGGATAGGCATGAAATTTCTTGCCCCCTTAGCCGTAATCGGCTTATTAGTACTTTTAATATTTGGAGCAAAGTGGCTCATCTTGTATGGATTTATACTGATCAGTATTCCTGATCCAGAACCATACTTCCAGTCATAACTCCAACCAGTCCCTCGCCACTGCTTGGGACTGGCCGCACTTATTTTGTCATTGAAAAACCCAGGACTTGGCGCGGCACTCACAAAATTTTTATTTCCGCCTTTATCTTCACTTCTTATCCACCACCCGCCAAGTCCTTTTATTCAACTTTATTTACGCCTCGATCACAATCAAGTCCTTATCTCCCAAAGCTCCACCACTCAAGATATCAAGTGTTTCCGCATAAATCTGCTTTCCCCAATCCAAAGCCGACTCTTCCAACAACTCACTTGCTTTTTCAAGACCTTCATCTTTCAAAACATCCACCATCACTGGCACTAACTCCGATAACACCCAAATATCATAGTTAAAACTAGGATTTCGATCCTCAGCCAACAAACTTTGAGTCTTAAGAGTCATACCCTTCAAATAGTTAATTGCCGCAGTCGAGTGAGCGAAGTGATCTCCTGTTAAAACTTGCACTCTCCAACCCCAGTCTCTAGCACCACCAATCCTATCACCAGGATTATATTCAACCTCAACTCCTATTCTCTCCAACACTTGTCTTCTAACTTTATCATAACCACAACCAGACACTCTGTCTTCACAAGCCCTCATCTCCAAATGGCCATGCTCATCATCTATATGAACCCCTGGCATCAACCGATTCTTTTTCGCTACTTCTGATTCGTACACCTTATTTACCATCTCAAACAGCTTCTGATCATCAACATTACCTCCAGCTTTACTCACAGCCACCAACATCAAATCCATCAAATGCTCACTGCCTCCAGGCATTTGCACTCCCAAAT
>CBDUQH010000142.1:0-3189 GCA_965369335.1 uncultured bacterium | reverse complement strand
CCTTCAACCCTGGCTGGGATTCAAATGGCAAAGAAGTCAATCCTTTCACCGACATCCGTGACCTCCAAAAACAACTCAAAGACTCTGGCATCAAACTCCAAAAAGAAGCCGAAGCTGGCACTGGCCCAGCTAGTCTTACCATCATCGACCCAGACGGCAACCCTATCTTGATCGACCAACACCGAGAAAAATAATTACATCAAACAGCTCTATGTCAGCAAACAAAACAGTTCCCACAAACATGAGTGTCACTACTTTTATCAACTCAATCCAACACCAACAAAAAAAACAAGACACTCTTAAACTAATAAAAATAATCCAAAAAATCACACAAAAAAAACCAACTATGTGGGGATCATCCATCATTGGGTTTGGCAGTTACCACTACAAATATGACTCAGGCAGAGAAGGTGACATGCCCATGGTTGGTTTTTCTCCCAGAAAACAATCCCTCACCCTTTATCTAATGACTGATTTTGATACTCACCAAAACTTACTCAACAAACTAGGCAAACACAAAACAAGCAAAGCCTGTCTTTACATTAACAAGCTGGAAGATATTGACATCAAAGTCTTGCAAAAACTAATCACCCAATCCTACCAACAAACTATGAAAAAATATTTCTAATCTAATAAATATTATTTAACTTAAAAAAATCATGTCCAAATCATCCGACACTTTCTACGGCATGGGTCTCATCGGAGCCCTTGTCTACAACATCCAATTCGCCGATAGCTTCAAAGAAATCATCTGGGGCATCATCAAATCCATCTTCTGGCCTGGATTTGTCGTCTACAAAATCCTCTCCATCCTCCAAATCTAACCTCTCCAATTTTTGACCACAAAAAACCCCGACTTGGATATTCCTCATCGGGGTATACAACAAATAATTCAATATTTTAAGTCCTTAAATAATTCTATTTAATCGATAGTTACCCAAAACTTATTCTCCACAGCCTCCCACAATTCGGCCCAAGTTATCTTCTCTTCCAGCAGTATTCTGAAGAAAAAATCATGTGGTAAGTTCAAGTTTGTTTCTTTCGAAACCAGTTGACTATCCAACTGAGATATTTTTGCACGGGGGTGTTCACTCCGTGACTAACTTCGGCTTAAAGGCGAACTTATCCAAACGCCCAAAGCTATATACCGTACCAATTTTTTGCCGTCTGCATCGGCTCAACCTAGCCCTCTACGCTAGGACGCGGCGAACGTTGGGCTTTGCTTTCATTTGCCCAGTCAACTCTAAAACCCACGGGTCCCGGAATTTTACAGTTCAAGTCGTTTTTACCTTTTTTGCACTTTCCCTGACTTTCAAGTCATGCTCGGGAGGTTTTGGCTCAACCAGCCAAATTGTTAGATCGTCATAAACTACAAGCGATCAAAAAAGTTTGATTTACGATAACTAAGTGGCGAATGTCCCAACAAGCTACGAACATTTACAGCATCAGGAATTCGGCGCACATCAAAGTACTGCTTCAGCGGGTCCTCCTCTGATTTCAGACTTTCAACCACCTCGTCAAGGTTGGCTTCAACAAAGTCAACCCAATGCTGAGCTTCGACTTCATCTCCAGCCCAATTTTCAGGCTTAACGATGCGGCAAACAGTTTCGTACCCACCGGTGTTAAATCCAGCTCGCATAAAGCTGACCGAATACCAATATACAAACCCACCTTCCACATGAGGAATTGGTGTTGGGTTGTTTTCAAAAACCGGAGCAGTTTGGGAACCTCCAAAAATGGCTGCAAGAGTATTTGTCTGGGAATCACCACGAACTTCACAGTAGCTCTGCCCAGTAACATAGGAACAAAAACGTTGTTTGTCTTGATAAGTTTCCAGAGTCGCCAAATCAAAGCGCGCATACAACGAAGGCTCTTGAGCTATCAACTTAGCAATCGCCTTTGCCCGCACCTGAGTAGTCCAAAATACCATCGCATCATGCAAACTGCGAACAACATTAAATCCTCTTGGACCCATCGGAAACGTAACGATAGTTTCCGTCGTTCTTACATGGTGCCCTTCTGAAAAAGGCACCCCATCTGGTTGAACCCATTCAAGAGTCGGTACTTCTTGAATCTTAATTGTCATGATTTCACCTCCTATTTGGTTGCCCACCTTTTCAGGTTCATGACGGGCTAAGTTTAATTTTTCTGACCAATGTCAGCCGACTAGCGCCACAAACTAGCACCACTCCGCTGACATCGTCTCAAGGAGGAAATCACTCTAAACTTATATTTATACTGAATTATTGTTGTCAAAGTGCCTAAACAAAAATCAGCGCCCTAGGGCACCAAAACTCATTTAGTAACCATAATTCTAACACACTATAGGATATGTGTCAATTGTTACAGACGTTGCCAAACTAGAGGAAAAACTTATAATTTGCCTATATTATTTGACAAAACAACTCACAATCTCACATACCAATTCATTTGATATACTTTCCCCATGGACTTCTCTTTCCTTACCCCCAAATTCCTTGCCACCTTTATTCACCTCTTCGGAGTTGCACTCGGCCTTGGCGGTGCCTTCACTTCAGACGCCATGTTTTTTTCCAGCATTAAAGACAAAGTCATCATCAACACTGAACTTAGATTTTTAAAACTCGGATCAATCATGGTCTGGACTGGCCTAAGCCTTATCATTCTCTCTGGCCTTGCACTCCTTTATCTCGACTTTGACCGCCTCATCAACTCCGGTAAATTCCTCGCCAAAATGAATATTGTCATGATCATCACCCTAAACGGCCTCATCTTCCACTTCACTCACATCAAATGGATTCAAACCATCCAAGGCAAAAACCTCACCAAACTCTCAAGCTACCCCAAAAGAAAACCAGCCCTTCTTATCGCCGGCACAATCTCTGTTGTCTCCTGGATCGCCGCCCTAACCCTCGGCACCATAACCGACCTCACTTGGAGCTACTTCACCATCATGACCCTCTACACCCTCACCCTTTTTATTGCCACCACCACCTCCCTCTCTCTCAAAAAACACCTCCTCTAAAACACAACTACTCCCCAACCTTTGTCATTCTGAACACAGTGAAGAAGCCAGCGAGCCTTGCGAGCGTCATCGCTCTAGATCCTTCGCTTCACTCAAGATGACATCCTTAAAAAGTAACTATTTATTTAATGATTGACTTAATTAAGTAATTACTTTAATATAAATTCATGGACACCTTCCAAGCC
>CBDUQH010000141.1:0-3203 GCA_965369335.1 uncultured bacterium | reverse complement strand
TCCTAAAAACTTACAAAGTATTGTCGACGAAATCGAGAAACTTTCCGTTCTCGAAGTTGCTGACCTAGTCAAAGCTCTCGAAGACAAATTTGGTGTCAGCGCTGCTGCTCCAATGGCTATGGCTGCTATGCCAGGTGCCGCTGGTGCTCCCGCTGAAGCTGCTGAGGAAAAAACCGAGTTTGACGTCGTTCTCACAGATGCCGGTGCCAACAAAATTGCCGTCATCAAGGCAGTTCGTGAACTCAAACCCGACCTTGGTCTAGTTGAAGCTAAAGGTGTAGTTGAGAAAACTCCTGCTACCATCTTAGAAGGTGCCAAAAAAGAAGATGCCGAAGCCGCTAAAGGAAAACTAGAAGAGGCTGGCGCACAAGTAGAATTGAAGTAACACGAGATTCTACCTGTAAGTCCGCCAAAGTAGCCAGATTGCAATACGGCTGAATAAGCAGTTAGTGTTACATCTGGTACGACGGCGGGCGCACAAGTCGAGCTTAAGTAAGAATCGATTTTAACTAATAAACTAATAAACCCCTGTCTCAAAGCAGGGGTTTATTTTTGCCAACATGACTGAAAACCCACAATTTATCGATGATTATGCAATTCTAGACCTTCACGGTTGCCACAACAACATCCTTCCCGACGATGGCCGCAGCACTCCAGAAAAAATGATCGAAGCCAACTTCGAACAAGGCACCATTCCCGCGATGACTAGCCACGACTCCATCAACGCCATCTCCACCTTGCTCCAACTCGCCCAACACCACCGTCGCTTGGCTATTCCCGCCATCGAACATAGCTACCAGATCAAACTCCCTCAATATCCTCCCATTGAAACCATTATCGACTACCACCAAACCCCTCAAAAAGGCCACTCAAAAGCCACCACCATGCAATCCCAAGGCGAGCTTCAAACCCACATTGGCGAAGTCATCTGCTACTTCCAACCCCACCTACTCCCCAAAATCACCAAGATAACTAACTACTTAACCCAACTTAGAAGCAAAACAAACAGTAAAAGTAGATACAATCCCCTCAGCTTGCACAATATACTCGAAATATACAAAACTCACCTCACCAGCCACCAATTTGACAACGACATTGTTTGGAACATTCCCCACCCTGTATCTATAGACACCACTCCATTTGGCAAACTCCTAACTCGGCTTCAAGAAGGCAACGTAGCTTTATTTCCACCAGAGTTACTTATCTCCCACATCAACCAACAAATCAATCTAATCGAAATCCACAACGCTGCTCATCCAGCCTTTGCCAACGACCATGCCACCAACCTTGCCAACACTCCTACACTTTCACACCTAAAGCCCACTGCAAGTTCAGATTCTCACTTTAAAAAAGGTGTTGGTGCAGCAGCCACACTTATCAAAACTACTCACCACTCTCTAGATGGTATTTTCGAAGCCCTTAAAGACCCAGGCAAACCCACTATTCTTCTAAGCGGTCTAGGAACCTATTCACTACAAGGGTGGAAACCTTTTTGGAGTTGGATCAGGACAGTCAACCTAAAAGGCTTCCCCGCCAACCTTGGTCAACACTTGCTCCGCCGCATCCTTCCCGACATGCCACCAACAAACGCCCGATCAGTCGCCGAAAAACTAGCAACTGAACACAACTTAAACGAACTGGGCCAAATCTATGGTTGGATTTACTTAAACCAAGATTTGGACAAACTTTTCGTCCACACTCCCAGTGGCGAACAACCACTTTAACTTCTTACTTTTTTTGCACAAAAAATCCACCTCCGGTTAAACACAATACAACTGACAAGTATGTCAATTTGTACTAGTAACCATCATAGGTAGATTTTAGCACCGATTAAGTCGGCTATTTCTTGGCAAGGCGACGGGCAAAAAACTTTGGATATTCTTTTATGGCAGCTTCAATTTCTGCCAAACTAAACCCAACGCTTCACCTAGAAAAAAAATTTGCTTCTCACGCTGTTAGTTGACTGATGTTCACGACTTACTTCGATCAATACGAATCACCGATTATTGGATCAGGATAAGCGTTGATTGGAGAAGTGTGATGCACATGATAATGAGGTGACCTTCTAATTTTTTCATAAGGATCCCCATCCTTCCACCATTCTTCTCCAAGTTCAAGTAATCCACCAACCGCGGTCAATACCAACATTAGGTCTTCTTTTTGCTTCTGCATAATGATGTAGACCACACCACTTGCGACCAACACACCAAACAAAACACCAGCTACAAAAAAAGCCATTAACGCGCTTCCCATGATTCATCTCCTCATGGATAAAATTATCGGATACAGACCAAAGCCCAACCAGCTCCAATCTGTATCCGACAAACAGCCTTTAAGGTGCGAATTTGCCTGGGCAGTACTCAAACAAACAACACAAATTATACCCCCAAACCACCCCAAACTCAACATTATAGGATAAACACACTGCACCCAAACACCACTATCTCCCCAACAATCTCCGTAGCAATCCTTTTTTCTGCCCACTTTCCCCACTCTTATCATTCACTTTTGCAATCCTTGCTTCCTCCACTTTCTTTTTCTGGTCAAACTCGGACAAAGGCTCCCCTCCCACCTTATCTCCAGCTTTTCTCAAACTCCTACCAGCTAAAACTCGTATTTTTGCCCAAATCTTCCCCATCACACTCCTTGATTTCTCCATCACTTTTTCCACCTCTTCAGGATCCACTTTAGGGTACCTCCTCTCAGCCACTGCATGAAGTATTGTCATATCAGCAATCTCAAACAACTGATCAAACGAAGCTAGCTGCTCATCAAATTCCGTAACATTCTCAAAATCACTATCAGAATTCAAAGCCCCCACCACCTCAGGACCCAACAATTCTTCAGCCCAGCTATTCCCTTTTTCACCCCCAATTAGCCTCACTTCTCTCAACGGCACCGCCTCTGCATCAGGATAATCAGTATCCACATCTGCAGGCATCACTACCCCCAACCGCTCATAAAACCTTGTAGTCACTTCTTTCATAATCGACTGCACCACGTCATTATCTGAATAAGTTTGTATTGCCACCCAATTATCCAAAACCTCTTCATAGCCAGGCATAGACATCAAATATTTCTTTTGCTCTCCCAAATTTGGCTTCATATGTTTACTCATCTCCAGCATCCCTTCATCCGTAATCATCTCACCCTTTATAGTTGTTTCCTGGAACAATTCCAACCAATTTTGGAAATCATCCAAT
>CBDUQH010000140.1:0-3204 GCA_965369335.1 uncultured bacterium | reverse complement strand
GGTTTGGGGTTGGTTGCAGGTTCTGTGGTAGGGCTTTTGCCGGTAGTGATATCTAGTTATGGATATATATCGATAGATTTGGTAGTGGCTTTGTTGGTGATGATCAGTGTTTACTTTTGGGTGAGCAAAAAATTTGTGCCAGCCATGTTGGTATTGTCTGTTGGAGTATTGGTTGATGAAGTAACATTGTTGGCTTTACCAATGTTTATTTATTGGTATGTAAGAGATAATAAGTCAAAGTTGGATAAGAGATGGTTGATGTTACCAATTGGAGTTGGGTTGGGTTGGTTGGTGTATCACTATATGTTTGCTGGATTTTGGTTTGTACCGAATAATGATATGACTGGGTTGTTTGGCAATCCTGCTCAAATGGTTAGATATGTATTTTTTGTTTTTCGTCAGTTCTTGGTTGAGAGATGGATGATATTGTTTGGTGGGTTAGTTGGTGCTGGTTTGGGAGTTGGTTGGATAAAAAAAGTCAATTATGGGGACGAGGAATTGAGTTTTGTTTGGGGAAGTTTGGTGTTTCTGGGAGTAAGTAGCTTTTACTTTGGAATTTTGGGTGGGTTTGAATTATCTAAGGGAGTTTGGCTTTTGCCTTTGTTGGTATTGAGTGGAGTAAAAATGGCTAGATTAATTTTGGAGTGGTTTGAAGTAGATGATAGAGATGTTTGGCTATCTATCTTGGGAGTAGCAATAACCTTGGTTTTCTTGACACAGTGGCGGACAAAACAAACTGCTTCCGGTAAGTTTCAGTTTGTTCCTCCAGTTGATTTGAGTTATCAGGATATGATTTATGTTGGCCGACAGTCGTCTTTGTTGGTTGAAAATTTTTTTCCAAACTCTAAAGTTTATGGAGCGATTCCAGAGGCTTATCAACTGCTTGAACCGTATTATGGATATGTTAAAAATCCAGTGGATTTTTCTTATTGTAGTGAGTTTGATGGAAAGATAGACAAGCAGACATTGTTGTTTATTCATCCATTTCACCCTGAACAAATAGCTTGTAACGCCTTACTGGATGCTTATTCTTTTTCGTTGGTGCAACATTTTGAAAGTCGAGACAAATGGGTTGATGTGTATGTACTGGAGGCTAGTGAGTCGGCCGAGTTAGATGATTTGGAATAAGGTGTGTTGTTATTTGGAGACTAAAAATATATGTGACTCTCCTGGATCGAGCTCAATTAGGAGGTCTCTGCCTTGTCTTTTAAAAGTTTTGTTTGTGAGTAAATCAGTGAGCTGGTACTGTTTATCAAAGTGATCAGGCAAAAAGACAGTAGTAGGGCCAGCTGAGTGGTGTACATCCATGTTGGTGACAACAATAATTTCTTGGCCTTTGTAGGATCTTAAAAATGAAAAGATTTGGGTTTGGTCGTCGAGACCTTGGTTGGTATTGAGATAAGTGTAGTCGCCTTTTTGTAAGGGTGGGTACCAGTGTCGAATGCGATTGACTTTGGAGATGAAGTTTCTAAGATCGTGGTCTCTTTCCCAGTCAACAGCACCATAGCTAAAGAGATTGACTGGTTGCCATTCAATCTTTTCAAATCCATTAAAAATTAGGGGTATACCGGGTAAAGTGGCTGTTAACAGCCATCTAGACTGGTTGGCTTTTAGGGCTATGTCTAGATTTTCGGCTTGTTCACCTAATATTTTTTGTGGAGTTCGTCCAAAGTCATGACTTTCAGGGAAAATGAACCATTTTGAGCCCTGAGGGAAGTGGTTATCTGAGAGGTTGTACATGTAGTCTAAGTAGCCTTTAAGTTCGATAGGACGAGAGAGTTTATTGGAGTAATCTCCGTATACGGCAGAAAATCCGGCTTGTTGAAGTTTGTTTAGATCATTGGTGTAAGCTTCGGCGATGAAAATGACGTCGCTGGCTAGATTGTTTTCTAGTTGTTGAGCCAACTCTCTAGCCTCGGCGATACAAGCCTTCCAGAAATTGGAAGGTACTCTATAGGCAATGTCACATCTAAACCCGTCGACGCCAAAGTTCTTAATCCAGTACTGAGGTATTGATTTAAAGTATTGCCACATTTCAGCTAGTGAAGTGTTTTTGGGAGGTTTGTTGGAAGCTGGTGGAATCATGTACTCCCAATTGAGCTGAGCGGCGTCTTCCCACCAAACACCGTGGTCATAAGGTGCCATGGTGTGTTTGGGGTCGCCCCATGGTTTACCATGCTTTAAATCTTTGGGGTAAAGATAAGGCTGTTCGATGTTGGTGATGTCTTCTTTGTACAGGTACCATTCTGGCTTAATGCGTTGGAGAACAAAGTCGTGGGCTGTGTGATTAAAAACCAGATCCATGATTACATACATGCCTTTGTGGTGGGCAGCTTCAACTAGTTCTCTAAATTCAGTTTGTGGGTCGGTGAGCAAGTGCTTTTTGGAATCTCGATCGTAAGTCAGCTCGGGATCGATTGATTTGTAGTCTTTGATCGAGTAAGGGCTACCTGGTTGGAGGTAAGAAGGGAGTTCATCGAGAAGGTTGTATTTTCTGTATAGCTCCCCAATTAAGTGAATAGGGTTGAAGTACAAGGTATTGATGTTTAATTTTTGAAGATCATCTAGGTGGGCCTTGACGTCGTCAAAAGTCCCACCTTCTCCCGGATTAATTGCTTGGTTCCAGGAAGGGGTTTTGCCTTTGAAGAAACGAACAAAGACGTTGTAAACAATGGCTTGGTTAAGCCAGTCTGGGTCGACTTGAACTTGGCCATTTAGTTTGTGTCCCTTGTGGTCTTTTAGCCAATTCCAGGTTTTGGAGGTGGTTTTTTTGTATTGGAGGTTCCATTTATAGAAACCGGATTTTTTAAGAGGAATCTTGATTGAGAATTGGTCTTTGGTTTTTTTTAAGGGGTAGACTTCGGATTGGTGGTTGATGTTGGTGTAGAGTTTAAACTGGTAGTTGGCGTCTTCAGGAGGAGTAAGCGTTAGTTTAAAATTTTCGCCGACGAGGTATTTTGATAGTTCGGTTGAGGAAATATAGGGCAGGTTCATATCTTATATAGTACAGTTTTTGTGAGTGGGGTAACAAGGGGGTTGGACGATTAATTTAGAATCGGAGCTATTTGGGCAGATGGACTGGACTGGATAATAGAAGTAACATCAAATAGATCATAAGGGTGAGCTTCTGGGGCTAGATAGTGGTGGTTTTGAAGTAGAGTTAAGTTGGTGCCAAAGTAGGTGTTAAAGATTATTCTAAAGGTG
>CBDUQH010000139.1:0-3244 GCA_965369335.1 uncultured bacterium | reverse complement strand
GAGTGGGTGGGAATTTTACGAATTGAGGGAAGAGAGTGAAACTAATAAGTAGATGTGTATAAAAAGTTAGCTATTGTTTGAGGACTGCTAAGTAAGCTTCTTGAGGGATGTCGACTTTGGCAAATTGGGAGCGTTTGGCTTTGCCCTTTTTTTGCTTTTCTAGTAGCTTTTTGCGTCTGGTGATATCACCACCATAAAGCTTGGCAGTGACGTCTTTTCTGAAAGCTTTGATGGTTTCTCGGGCGATGATTTGTCCACCTATAGCTGCTTGGATGGGGATTTCAACTAGGGTGCGGGGAATGGCATCTTTTAGTTTGGCAACTATGCGTTTACCTGAGAACTGAGCTTTGGTGCGAACGATGATTTGAGATAGGGCTTCGATGGGTTCTTTGTTGATTAAGATGGTGAGTTTGACGGCGTCGACAGGTTGGTAGTCAAAAAGTTGATACTCGAGGCTGGCATAACCTTGTGAGGTGGATTTGAGTTGATCGTAGAAGTTGATGATTAGCTCAGCTAGAGGGATTAGGTATTCTAGTTTGACTCTTTTACCGATGTAAGTTTGGTTAATTAGTTCTCCTCGATGATCTACTACAAGTTGCATGATGTTGCCAAGATAAGTCTCGGGAGTAAAGATAGTAACTGCTGCTAGAGGCTCTTGAATTTGTTGGATGAGTGAGGGATCGGGTAGTTCTGAGGGAGTTTTGACGTCGATATGTTCATGGCTGGTGGTGGTGACTTTGTAGACAACTGTGGGGGCAGTGGGGATGAGTTCTAAATTGTGTTCCCTCTTTATTCTTTCGAGAACTATTTCAGCGTGGAGGGCGCCTAGGAAACCAACTCTGAAACCTTTACCTAGTGCTAGTGAACTGCATGGTGAATATTGGAGTGAGGCGTCGTTTAGAGCAAGTTTGTTGATGGCTTCTTCTAGGACTATAAAGTCTTTGCCCTCGACTGGATAGATATCCATAAAAACAACTGGTTGTGGTTCTTGGTAACCAGGTAAAGGAGTGATGTTGGAAATTTGGTCTGAAAGGGTAATAGTATCCCCTGCCCTAACCAGAGATACATCTTTAAAACCAGTGGCGATGTACCCAACTTGGCCAGTTTGAAGTGATTTGATGGGATGCATTTGGGGAGTGAAAATGCCAATTTCTTTGGGAGTAAAAACTTGCTGATTGGCAAAGAGGGCTAGTTCTTGATCTGAGTTGATTTGTCCGTCTTGGACTTTGACAAAAGCAATGACACCTTTGTGGGGATGGTATGTGGAATTAAAGACTAAGGCTCGAAGTGGTTTTTGGGACTCGCCTTTGGGTGAGGGAATTTTGGTGACAATTTTGTCAAAAAGTGTATCGAGATTTTGGCCTGTTTTGGCTGAAATGGAGATTATGTCCTGAGGCTCGATATTGAGTGAGTCGATAATGTCTTGAATGATTTGCTCTGGTTCAGCCGCTGGGAGGTCAATTTTGTTGAGGGCTACTATGAGTTTTAGGCCCAAATCTTGGGCTTTGATTAAATTGGAGAGTGTTTGTGCTTGGATACCTTGAGTAGCGTCGACTAGTAAGACAGCTCCTTCACAAGCGGCTAAAGACCTGGATACTTCATAACCGAAGTCGACGTGCCCTGGGGTGTCGATGAGGTTAATGGTGTAGTCTTGACCCTGGTGGTACGACATTTGAACAGGAGCAAGTTTGATGGTTATTCCTCTCTCTTGCTCGATAGGATTGCTGTCTAACAAACGTTCGTGAAATTGACGCTGGGTGATAGTGTTTGTAGCCAACATTAATCTGTCTGTGAGAGTGGTTTTTCCGTGGTCAATGTGGGCAATAATCGAGATATTTCTGGTATTTTTTTGTTTTTGATCCATAATTTTATTTACGTTTTGGTTTAGGTGAGTGTGAATTATACGATACTTGGGAAGATAAGTTTAAAGAGTTGTGTCAGAGTGCTCTAAAGTCTCTTCTGTGGAGTAAAGAACTTTTTTCCAGTTGCCTAATTTATCGAAAAGCTTTAGATAGGAATCTAGTTCTTTGATGTTGAGAAGCTTTGATAACCAGAGGTAAACTAAGCCTCCTATGCCTGTTGCAGCGATGGTGAGCATGATTAAGTTAAGAGTTCTGGTGGTATCAAGAATTTCGTCGAGAAGACGCATGGGCACCCAGAGGAAAATGCCGGTTAAGACAGCAGCAATGGTCATTTTGATGATGGGCGCGTAAAGTTGACCTAGGTTGAATCCGCCCAACCTTTTGGAGAGGGTGAAGAACAGATAAGTGGCTTGGGTTATGGCACCAATGGCGGACCCCCAAGCTATACCTAGTACCCCAAGATCAGTCTTGAGGACAAGAATTACAGAGAGCCCTATACCGGCGGCTAATGAGATAATTGCCGAAATGAATGGGGTTTTGGTGTTTTGAAGGGCATAAAAAGCTCGAGTGAGTAGTTGAGTGCTGGCGTAAGCAAAAATGGCCAAAGAAAGAATGGCGACCATCTTTCCGGTCAAAATAGTGGCTGCCCAAGGAAAGTCTTTGGCACCGAATAAGATACGCACCAGAGGTATCCTGAGAACAATCAGGACAGCGGTGGCTGGTAAGGCCAGGTAAAGAATTTGGTGAAATGAGTTGAGAAAGGTTTTTTTAAATACTTCGAGGTTATTTTGTGAAGATTCTTTAGAGAGAAAAGGTAAACTTGCTTGACCGATTGGGACTCCAAAAATGCGGACAGGAGCCTTCATGAGTTGTTGTGCCAGAGTAATGATAACGTAGCTACCTGTAGGCAAAGTGGTGGCGAGAAAGGTAATAGCAAGCAGCTCTATCTGGTCAACAGATAAGGCTAGGGTTCTGGGCAACATAAGCTGCCCCATTTGTTTTACCCCAGGATGCTTGATTTGAATGATAGGACGGTAGTAGTAGCCGAGTTTAATGGCAAGAGGAATTTGGAGCGCTAGGTGAAGGAAAGCACCGAAAACGACACCAATGGCTGCCCCATAGAGCCCAAGAGTAGGGCCGAGAATGATGATTCCCAAGATGATTCCTAAGTTATAAGCAAGAGGGGCCAAAGCAGGGATTAAAAATCTATGACTTGCTTGGATAATACCTGTCATGAAACTTGAGATAGCGAAAAAGAGCTGAGAAAAAAGCATGATCCGGGTAAAGTTGGTGGCTAGTTGGAGCTGTTGTTGAGAAAAATTAGTACCAGTAAGGTGAAAGTTTAGAGATTTAGCAAAAATGAAAATAATAATAGAAAAAAG
>CBDUQH010000138.1:0-3250 GCA_965369335.1 uncultured bacterium | reverse complement strand
AATCAAACAAATGCTCGGCATCGCCTAAATTTAGAAATTAGTAATTGTTTCGGATTTCGCATTTCGATATTCGAATTTCATCACCATGAGAGTCAAAACAGGCCCACAAAGAAAAAGAAAACACAAAAAAGTCCTCGCCAGAACCAAAGGCATGAGACTAAGTAAAGGTACCCGCTACAAAGTCAGTAAAGAAGCTGATCTACACGCAGGTCAATATGCCTTCGAAGGTCGAAAACTTAGAAAAAGAGACATGAGGAGACTTTGGATCACCAGAATCAACGCAGGACTCTCTCAAATCAAAGACGCTCCCAAATACTCACGTCTAATCAATCTTCTCAAAATCAAAAATATTCAACTCAACAGAAAAGTTTTGGCTGACCTCGCCGTTAGCGATTTCTCCACCTTCGAAAAAGTTGTCCGCTTTAGCAGCGAATAATCTAGGGGAGAAGTTACAAGCTATCTTGGAAACTCCCCTTGGGGAGTTTTTTATTATCTGATCAACCCTTATACTATAATTAAATAAACCGTCATCCTGATGAAAATCAGGATCGAAAAATACTCATTAACTAACTGATAAGGAACCTAATTTAAGCATCACAAAACAAAACTATTCTAAATCAACAAACTCCACCATGAGTCAAAACCCAAATAATCAAAAAGCCAACCACAACAAAGCCCACTTAGCCATCCAAAAAGCTATGGTTGAATTGTTACCAGAAATTAAACACAAAAAAAATCAACCTGGCAAAGTCACTTACCAAGGCTTAATTGACGCTAGCAATCTCGAGCACATTCAATCTTTGTTAGCCACCATCCCCCAATCCAAAAAAATTGGCTTAGAAATAATCGACATATCCTATTTAGGCGGCAATTCTATCTTAGAATATACCTTAAATACTCAAAGCTCAAACGGCCTAACCCAAGAAATCGACACTTTACTTTCACAATTCCAAACCGACTCCAAAAAACTCAAAGCTGACAAACTAACATCAAAGTACTTAGGCAAAAAAGGTCTTATCAACGACCTCACCAAAATCATCCCCTCCCTGCCCAAACAGGCTAGGGGAGAGGCCGGCAAATCCATCAACGCTCTCAAACAAAAGATTAGCCATCAAATTTCAGATCAAAAAACCACAACTTCAGATTCACCTACAACTAAATGGCTAGACGTCACCGCTCCAGGAGCACAACCCACTAAAGGCCATCTCCATCCCGTCACTCAGGCCATCGAGGAAATCACCAATATTTTTCAATCCATTGGCTTCACTCGCGTTCGCTACCCCGAAGTTGACTGGGACTGGTACGCATTTGAATCCCTAAACATGCCCAAAACCCACCCTGCTAGAGACGAATGGGAAACCTTTTTCATTGACCTTCCCATAGACAAAAAGATGGGCAAGGTCGTACTTACTCCCCACACTTCAAACGGACAAGTTAGAGAAATGCACCGCCTCAAAACCTCCCCAATCCGTATGATCAACATCGCCAAGTGTTATCGTCGCCAATCCGACGTCACCCACATCCCCATGTTTCACCAATTCGAAGGTCTTGTTGTCGATAAAGGCATCAACATCCAACACCTAAAAGGCACTATTGATTATTTCGCTAAACACTTTTTTGGCCCCACAGCCAAATCTAGAATCCGACCTTTCCATTTTCAATTCACCGAACCCAGTTTCGAAGTCGACTTCTCATGTACTGTCTGTGAAGGCAAAGGTTGCAAATACTGCAAATCTGGCTGGCACGAAGTCGGTGGCGCCGGCATGGTTCACCCCAATGTTCTCAAAGACGGAGGTATCGATCCCGACATATACACGGGCTTTGCTTTTGGTTGGGGAGTTGAACGAGCCTATACTCTAAAACCAGGTCTCAAAATCGACGACATTCGCTACTTCTACAACAACAAACTACAATTCTTAAATCAATTTTAAATCATTAATTTTTTCGAATTTCGTGCTTCGGATTTCGAATTTACAAAAATGAACATCCTTATTCCACACAATTGGCTCCTAGAACACCTAGACACCAAAGCCACTCCCAAACAAATCCAAAAATATCTATCTCTTTGCGGTCCCTCTGTGGAAAAAATAGAAACCATCGAAGGCGAGCCAGTCTACGACATCGAAGTCACTACCAATCGAGTCGACTCCATGAGTGTCAGAGGCATAGCTATCGAAGCCGCCACCATTTTGCCCGAATTCGACATCAAAGCTTCTTTAAAACCCTTCACCTCCACTTCAGAATCCAACTCCACTAAAAAACTAGATTTAACCGTCAAAAACAATCCCAAACTCTGTCACCGTATCCTAGCCATTACCATGTCAGTAGAAAATGTCGCATCCTCACCCGACTGGCTTCAAAAACGCCTCCTCCAAGTTGGACAAAGACCACTTAACAACTTAATAGACGTAACCAACTACCTTATGTGGGAACTTGGCCACCCCAGCCACATTTTTGACTACGATAAACTCACAACAAACACCATCATCGTCCGCCAAGCCAAACCTAATGAAAAAATAATCACTTTAGACGATAAAACCCACACCACCAATGGAGGTGAAGTTGTTTTCGACGACGACACTGGAACTATTATCGATTTACCCGGAATTATGGGTACCAAAAACTCAGTTGTAGACGACAACACCAAAAACATCCTCGTCTGGATCGAAGACGTACCTTCCAAACTTATCCGTCAAGCCAGCATGGGTCTATCCATCAGAACCCAAGCTGCCGTCCTAAATGAAAAAGATGTAGACCCAGAGTCTGGTTTACAAACTCTAAAAGCTGCCATCAAGCTCTACAAAGATTTAGCCAAAGCCACTCCCACTTCCCAAATATACGACCAATACCCAGTCAAACCCAAACCCCAAACCATCACTGTCAAACAAGATCAAATCAACACCTACCTAGGCCTCCACATCAAACCCAAACGAATCCAAAGAATCCTCACCAGTCTTGGCTGTAAAGTCACCGTCGTCAACCGCAAAAGTAAAAATACTTTATACTCTATACCTGATACTTCATACACCATCACCCCGCCCACCTCCCGTACACATGACCTCCAAATACCCCAAGACTACATCGAAGAAGTGGCTCGAATCTACGGCTATCACAACCTCCCCTCAGTCATTCCCGACACCCCTATTCCCGACGTCGACACCAACCTAAATCACCACACCGAACACCAAATCAAACAAACTCTGGCCGATTGGGGACTCACCGAAAGCTACACCTACTCACTCATATCCAA
>CBDUQH010000137.1:0-3263 GCA_965369335.1 uncultured bacterium | reverse complement strand
AAATTAGAGAGATAACATGACCTTCTCACTTAATCAAAACAAAACTCTTTCAACCTTCTTTTCAGATTTATCTAAAGGCCTACTCCTTGCATCATTCATAAACTCAAACATCCCCCCCACTCTTCAAACAACAACACTCATTCTTAAAATGGGTACAGCCTCACTTTGCCTATATCTTGGACTATTATTTAGTAAGGAGATGGATCATGAACCAGCCTGATTTTTTCAACTCAGTTAATGCAATCTACATTATGGCTCTCCTTTTAGCCATCGGCTTCCTTCTCGCCTATATCGCCTCAAAACTCTCCAACAACCCAAAAGACAAATAAGACTCTCTAAACTCCACAACATCCTTTGCAACAATAAAATTCATTCAAGATAAAGTAAGAAAAAACTCCTAAAATGTAGTTTCTAGACAACATTTGCCTGACACAAGTTCCACTGTGGCAACAATACAAATTCGCTCAAGAGCAAGCTGAGTGAAAACAAATAAAATGCTCCAAGTCTGCCCGACGTGCCAAGCTCTTTCAAGGCAGGAGTCCTTGCGTGCAAAGTTTGAACGATGCTTGGTCATGAAAGAATTTGTTCCTTGTTGCCTGGTTTGCTACTTTGCCATCAAAGTAGTTAAGTAATTCAATCTAAGCATTATTGAGCCAGATTTGACCATCAAAGTCCTAAAACTCTCTTGCCAACGACCATAAAATCATCTTGAAAAACTGTTTCTCAAACAGTCCTATTTGTTAGTTAGCCTCACCAATCTCAAAAACTCCATATTCGTCTCAATCCCCTTCTCAAACATAGTTAAAGACATTTTTTCATTCGGCGCATGCAACCCATCGTCGGGCAAACCATAACCCATCATCACAGAATCAATTCCGAGTACATTTTTAAAATCAACCACTACCCCGATTGATCCCCCCGACAATTCATACAACGGCTTCCTTCCAAAAACGCTTTTGTAAGCCTCTTCTGCACACAAAAAATACTCGCTTTCTTTTTCCAACAATACAGGTTCTGCAGTGTTCAACTCATTGATTTCCACCTTCAAACCCTTAGGAGTTATCAATCTCACAAACTTCTCAAACTTCGAACTTATCTCCTTAGAACTCTGGTATGGTACCAACCTCATACTCACCTTTGCTCCAGCACTAGCTGGAATGATTGTTTTACTCCCTTCCCTCGAGTATCCACCCCAGATTCCATTCACATCCAAAGTTGGCCTCGCCCCAGCCCTTTCGGGTATGCTTCGTTTTTCTTCACCCACCACAACACAAGCTCCAGTCTCATTTTTTATGTTCTCAATAGTAAAAGGAAACTTTGCTAATTCAACCTTTTCTTTATTTCCCAATTGCCTCACATTATCGTAAAAACCAGGTATTTTTATCTCCCCTTTTTCGTCTTTCATTTGGGTCAACATTCTTGCTAATTCATTAGCTGGGTTCAAAACATTTCCACCATATATTCCACTATGCACGTCGTTTTTTAGACTAGATACAACCATATCAAAGTAAACCAACCCTCTTAAACCATAAGTAATCAATGGTTTTGACTCGCTCAGACAGTGAGTGTCGCTCAACACACAAACATCAGCCTTCAATAGTTGTTTGTTTTTCTTCACAAACTCATCCAATCCTTTAGATCCCACCTCCTCAGCCCCTTCAATCAAAAACTTCACATTCACCTCAAGTTTGTTGTTTTTAACCAACTCACTAATAGCTGAAATCCACGTATATAATTGCCCTTTGTCATCAGCCATTCCCCTGGCATACATATTTCCATTTCTTATCGTTGGCACAAAAGGATCACTTTTCCACTCACTCAAAGGCTCAGGAGACTGCACGTCATAATGACCATAAATAAGTATCGTTTTAGCCTTCTCACCAGCCCTTAACCACTCTCCATACACCACCGGATTATAACTAGTTTGCATCACTCTCGACTCAAACCCCAAACCAGTCAGTCTATTCCTTAACCAATCAGCTGCCTTTTTAACTTCACCATCAAAATCAGCCTCACCTGAAATACTTTTAATCTTTATCAATTCACTCAATTCATTTACATACTTTTGATACTTCATACTCCTCCTTTGACTCTATTCTAACAGATACCACCAGAGTCAAACCGCTTTAAATACTCCTAATTCAGCCCTAACTAAATCAACTCAACTATTAAACCTTCAAAATTTGGTTTCTTAGTTCACTTAAACCCTCACTCGTCGCCGCACTCACAAACAACACTTCATCAATCCCTTTACTCTTAAAAAACCTCGTTACTTGTAGCTTGTAGCTTGTAGATTGATTTGCTTCCAGCAAATCAATCTTATTCACCACCACAATCTGAGGCTTTTTGGATAAACTTGGATGGTACTCTTCCAATTCCTTATTAATCGCTTCAAAGTCACCAAGCAATCTATTAACCATCTCATCGGTTAAAGTAGTTTTGTCATTTGGGATTTGATATTTGGGATTCAAAGCTACCACATGCACCAACTTTTCGCACCGCTCAATATGCCTTAAAAACTCATCTCCCAACCCTTTCCCTTTACTTGCTCCTTCAATCAAACCCGGGATATCCGCCAGCACCAACTCTTTCATTGCCTTTGAGCCTTTGAGCCTTTGTGCCTTTGTGCTTTTATCACTTCCTTCTCTCATCACCCCCAAATTGGGCTCAAGCGTCGTAAACTCATAATTAGCAATCTTAGGCCTTGCCGCAGTCAACACCGACAACAAAGTAGACTTACCCACGTTTGGAAACCCAACAAATCCCACATCAGCTAATAGTTTCAACTCCAAAAGCAACCACCTCTCCTCACCAGGTGTACCCTCTTCAGCTCTCTGCGGCGTTTGATTCCTTGCGCTCTTAAAATGATCATTACCTCTTCCTCCTTTGCCTCCCTTTACCACTTCAAGTAGATCATCTTTTTTCAACACTTCACCCAACTTAATCATACCTCCTTCACCAACTTTTTCATCACCCCTTCTGGCAACCTTTAGCTTCGCCAACAAATCACTCCGTTCCCCATCTTCAACTTCCCAAACCACACTCCCTAAAGGTACTTTCAAAGTCACATCTTCACCATCTTTGCCTTTTTGTTTTTGACCACGTCCATCACTGCCTCTTCCAGCCCTAAATTTCTCTCTACCTGCAAAATAATCCAAAGTTCTCAAGTTAGTTTCAGCAACCAAATATACACTCCCACCATCGCCACCATCACCTCCATCAGGCCCACCTTTAGGCGCATACTTCTCACGACGAAAGGAGAC